>DATESJ010000183.1:0-2948 GCA_035270885.1 Sedimentibacter sp.
GTCACATTTAGGATTTACCTCATTTAACAATATTTTTGCTATTAACCCTCTGCCACCTGTTTTCAAATATTCTTCAGGAGCGTTTTCATATGTAATATCTTTAGTACGTAAATTCACTCTTAAAATTTTATCCATGCTACTCTCCTCTTTATAGTATCTATTTATTGTACCCTAATATCAACGAGTTTAATCATATATAGCTTAACCAGCCAGCGGAACCGTCCCCGTGGCTGGTTTTATTGGATTGGGAATTTTATTGTTATTTTTGTTCCTTTGTAAGTTGAACTTTGAATATCTATGGTGCCATCGTATAGCTCTACGATATGTTTGACTATGGAAAGACCAAGGCCTGTGCCTCCAGTTTCCTTGGAGCGGCTTTTATCGACTCTGTAAAATCTCTCAAATATTCGGTCTCTGTATTCAGGAGGTATGCCCACTCCTGTGTCAGATATAAGAATATTTGCTTGTTTATCTTCTTCATAAATATTTATGTTTACACTTCCATTTTCTTTATTATATTTAATTCCATTATCTATAAGATTATACAAAAGCTCATTAATATAATTTCTATTTGCTTTCATAATTACATTATCTGCCTTAAGTGAAAGATTAATCTGGTGATTTGCTGCTTTTGAAGTAAGTAAGTTAACTACTTCTTGGCTAATTTCTTTAATATTAATTGGTTTTTCTTCAATAGAGCTGGTATTTTCTTCGATTTTAGAAAGCCTCATCAAATCTTCAATCAAAGATATAAGTCTCATTCCCTCTTTGTGAATCAAAGCACTGTATTTTTCAATACCTTCATGGTCTGTTATTAAACCTTCTTTTATCATTTCAGCAAATCCAATCATAGTAGTAAGAGGAGTTTTTAATTCGTGTGAAACATTAGCTGTAAATTCACTTCTCATAATTTCAGATACCTTTTGTATTGTTATATCTTCAATCAATATTAATGAACCTTTTACGGTTGTTTTGTTTTGTTCTGTTACAGGGCTAAAGTAATATCTATAATGCTTATCAAATGTTTCTACATCATGTACGATATGTTTATTCTCATTTAAAGCAGCATCAATTTTATCAATAACTTCCAAATTTCGAGTTAGCTCTAAAATATTTCTGCTTCTTTTTAATTCAAAATTTTCATTTCCTATCATTAGTTTTGCGCTTTTGTTGATGGAAAGAATATCTTTATTGTGATTTAACAATATGAATCCTTCCTTCATATTTCCAGTTATAAAGGATATATTGTCCCTTTCTTGTTTAAGTTCATTTATATATCCATTTATTTTGCTTTTTTGGTCTCTTATGGTATTTGAAATAGGTTCGAATTCTTCGTAAATTTGTATAGAATCTTTTGATTTCTCAGTTAAAATATCTTCCAAAGAACTTGCCATTTCATTAATTGGCTTTAAAATCTTACGTGCAGTTATGAATGAAACAGTATATACAACAATCAAAATAAAAATAAACAAGACAAAAAGCTTAGGCATTATATATTCGAACACCTTGTTTATGCTGCTTATTTCTCTGGATAATCGAAGTACTTCCTCATCATTTAATTTAGTGGCATAGTAGTACATATCCGATGATATAGTATCTGAATATCTTGTATCATCCCCAAAACCCTTTTTGAATGCTTCAACAACTTCTGGTCTGTTCTTGTGGCTTTCATTTATTGTATCTTTCCAGCTATCATGAATTACATTACCATCTTTGTTTATAATCGTAAAACGTATATTATAATCAACTGACTTTAATATATTGTTTACAGATGAATTTATTGATTCTCTACTATCCCACTTATGGGGCTCAGCAGTAAGATTAACTATTGTTTTAAGCTGCTCTTTTGCGTTGTTAGCGTAAAAGCCATGATATACGTAGGTTGTCATTATACATGTAATAGTAGATGCAATTATTGATATCAGCAATATGATTAAGAAAAGCCTTTTTCTCATAGCTAAACCCGTTCCTCCAACTTATAGCCTGCACTTCTAACTGTGGCAATATAATTTGTGCATCCAGCAGCCTCAAGTTTTTGTCTTATTGTTTTAATATGCATATCAACAGTTCTTGTTTCGCCTTCATAATCATATCCCCAAATTTCTTGAAGTATTTTATCTCGTGACAGAACTATTCCATTGTTTAGCATCAAGTAGTGAAGCAGTTCAAATTCTTTATATGTCAGCGTAACCGGTTTATCCATGTAATGTAAAGTTCTCTTTTTGTAATCCAATACTAAGTTCTTGTATTTGATTTCTTCTTCGACCTTCTTTTCAGAACGTCTTAATACAGCCTTAACTCTTGCCAAAAGCTCTAATACACCAAATGGTTTCGTTATAAAATCATCCGCTCCAGATTCCAAGCCTTTTACTTTGTCTAACTCTAATGACTTAGCAGTGAGAATTATAACAGGGATACTGCTATACCTGGCAGTTTTTCTAAGCTCTTTTAAAATTGTCATCCCATCAATTTTGGGTAGCATTAAATCAAGCAATATTAAATCTGGGATTCTCTTATTCATTTCTGTATAAAACGTTGTTGCATCTTCAAATCCCTTTAACTCAAAATCAGCAGTGCTAAGAGCAAGTGTAATTAACTCTCTTATACCTGATTCATCTTCAACACAGTATATGAGTCTCATTTTAATCTCCTTGATGCTTTCCTGTTATTGAAAATATAACCCATTCAGCAATATTTTCAGCGTGATCGCCTATTCTTTCTAAATATTTTGCTATCATTAGTAAATCAATAGCCTGTTCACCATTGCTTTTATTTTCCTGAATTTTTTCTATTAATTCTTCTTTTACAACTTGAAATAAATTATCAACTATATCATCTGATTTACAAACTTCTTCAGCCAATTCTTTATCTTTGTTAACGAAGGCATCTACACTTCTTTTAACCATGCTGATTGTGGCTTCGGCCATTTGCGGAATATGAACAAGGTC
>DATESJ010000184.1:0-12655 GCA_035270885.1 Sedimentibacter sp.
ATTTCATTTTCAGACACTGTTACACTAAGTATATCTGGCCAGGACATGCTGAAACCATAGGCCTCTGCAGTGTATGTTCCCGGAGCCATCATAGCCTTAGGGGTGTTGTCCGTGTTGTCTGGAGCTGGTGGCTGTGTTTCATCCTCTTGTGTACATCCTGCTACCATACTCACTATCATAATTAAGCAAAGTAGCAAACTTAATTTTCTTTTCATACCTTTACTCCTCCTGTTGTTTTTTTGGGTTTCAATGACCGGCGGTCAATGAGTTGAATATATAATAACACTTTGATAATTCATTGTCAATGCCTTTTTTAGGTGCACAAGTGATTGTGTGAGCTTAAACTTAATGTTTTACATCTTAAGTCTAAATTATTATAGACTTTTCAATAAGAGCATTGGGACAATTGTAAAGATTGCTATATTATGTTTAAGGAGTAGAAAAAGGGTATAATGTCATCAACAGATAAATAAAATAAAATATAAAAAAAAGGAGACATGAATATGATTATTAAGATTTTATTAGGAGCAGTTCTAGGGGCAGGACTATTAATGTTATTCCCAAGAAAGGCATACGCCCACTGTGATACGATGGATGGTCCAGCAGTAAAGGACGGAGAGAAAGCACTTGAAACAGGAAATATTAATTATGCATACAAATGGATTTTTGAAGAGTATGAAGAAGAACTTAAAGAAATTTTTGAGAAAGCTCTGAAAGCTCGTAAACTTGGAGCGGAAGCTAAAGAAGTAGCAGACCGTTGGTTTTTAGAAAACTTTGTTAGAATTCACCGTGCAGGTGAAGGAGCGGCTTATGATGGTTTAAAACCTTCAGGATTATGTGCTTTACTAAAATATGTCGTTTAGATTAATTGTTAATTCAGGAAATATAATAGATTGTATTGTTTCTTCTTTTGAGAAGGTTAAGGTCTTTTTGTTCACATAGTTATATAATGTAATTATTTCTCGTACAGGATCAACTATCCAGTATTCAGATACTCCAAAAATTTCATATTTGTTTAATTTTATAAAGGTGTCATTATATTGATTTGAAGGACTTAAAATTTCAATAATTAGATTAGGTGCACCGTTATATCTTTGATTGGTAAATTGAGTATCATCGCATATGATCGATATGTCGGGAACTAAAATGTCTTCATTAAGTTTAATTTCTATTTCTGAATAAGTATCGCATGATTTGTTTTTAAAATGTTGATGCAATTCACTGCTTAATCTGGTTAATAAACGTTGATGTTGAATATTAGGCCTTGACATAACAACTTGCCCGTCAATAAGTTCATAAATTATACCAGTTTCTGTTTTTATATTTTCAAACTCAGCTATAGATATCCTTTTTAATGGAAAGTTTTGCATTTTACACCCTCCTAATAAAAATGTATTATTCGTGTTAATTAAGTATATCACATAAGTGAAGTATTACAAATAATTTTTGCTAAATTAATATTCCATAATAGCAGATCCTGAAAGCAATGAAAGAGCTACCCTTAAAACCCGGGCATGGGTGGTGCCAGACGGGCAGTGCCAGGAACAACTTAGTTACTCATTGGCTATTACTCCTGCTTAATTGGAGCATATATATTGTACTTAAAAGTAGAGGATATGTTTTCGTTAACCAATCTGCTTTCATCTCTGCTAGAGCAGTAAGCCTGGATAGAGAGTGTTTTATCCATTTCATTGTTATAAGCTATACTGGTTTTTGTTGCTATATCGGCTTCTCTTAAAATATCTGCAAATTTTTTGCCGTTATTAAAATTATCTGCAGTAATGTCATATATGAAGAGTCTATCTTTCTCGGTTTTTTTAACAACCGTCCCAGGAAGCAGAGTTCCTATAAATGTTGCTACAAAAATTGCAACTATACTTATAAGGCCATCTGTTTTAGCCATTTTCATAACCATGAACATGTATACTGCTGTTGACAGTGCTGCAAATAAGCTAGATACTAGAAACTTTTCCTTTATAAGAAAAATGTTTTTCATTGTGTTTAACGTATTGTCGATAAGTTTTAAGGTAAATACTATTAAAATTTCCATTTGATTTTCTCCTTTCTTGTTTTATTTTTTTACAAATATAAAAGACTCTTATAAAAATCACAAGAGTCTAACAAATCATAATTAATTATTCTATTAAAATTAATTTTCGCGTCGCGCTTTTCTCTATAACTTATCTACTATACTATAAATCTTAAAATATGTCAAATTAACTTTTTTGATTTCCATGATGCAGTAATTGTTGTATAATATAAGTAATGACTGTAACTTTAGGGGATATAATTTTACCGGTATATTAATAAAATTGATAGTTTAATTTACAATTTATAATTTATAAACTATAATTATTATAAATGAATATTTGGAGATAGGAAGACTAAAACTTTAAAGTTGTAATATATCGAAATTAATAGTGAGGTGTGTAAATTTGTATAATTGGGAAAATGTAACCGAATTATTTTCGGAAGATGAAAGACATTATAAGAATACTTATTTGGAAATCAATGAAGTATATGATGGTATTATTGAAGTTAGCTTATTTTCTTCAGAAGAGGAACCGTATGAAATATACTTTTCATATGGCAGATTATATGGAATTATTTATGTAGATATGGAAAAAGCTTACTCAAAACGTGAAGAAGTAAAAAACGAACTTGTACAAGAATATCAGAAGAATAAGGAACCAACAAGTGGATTTATAAATCAATTTTGTGAAAAACATAAGGTAAGTTTACCAAATGATATCTTCTTTGATGCATCAGGACTATTTGATTTCTAATTAACTTAAATAAGTAGACTCAACATGCCACTTGAATGATAAGTCTCGGAAGGGAGAAAAAATGAATATAGTATTTGGTATGCAGATGGATGGCTCAGTATGGAGCAATCAACCATCAGCCATAGGAAAAGTAAGAACTGGTCCCAATGGATTGCTAAATATCTTGGAAAGTCAGCTTGGACTTTCTAAACCAACTTTGCATCCTGCATTACGTATAAATGAGTATATGGACAGGATTAAAGAGATTGATGATGACACAATGTGGTTTCATGATTCTTTCTCTGCAGATGCATGGTCAACTGCCAAGCAATTATTGTTGTGGAGAGATGAGTTGGTGGAAGCCGGATGGAAAAGCAATATGGTTATTGACATATCACCTAAACTAAAATGTTTGAGTGCTCTGGAAAATTCAAATCTTCCTTTGTCAAAGGGGAGGCCTGAAGGATTAAATGAGGTACTTGAATATTTAAAAGAAAACTATACAGCTAAAATATCGACGATTTCTCTTTTGGAACCCTTAAATATTTTGCCTTTAAGATGGCGGAATTTATTTAATTTATTAAGAAATAGGGGAACAGAGATAATTGATTATAAAGAAACTGAAATAAAAGATTGTTCAAGCAACTTAAAATGTGTACAAGCTGTTATTAGCGGTCAAGCTATGGATGGTAATTCCTTATTACCTAATGATGATTCATTAATTTTGCTGAATGCAGCCAATGAGTGGGATGCTGCTGATCATTTTGCACTGTGGCTAAAATCCAAGACTGAAGCAAATGACAAGGTTTCTATAATTTGCGGCATGGACACAAATATTTTAGATCAGAAACTTAAGAAATATGGACTGCCATCCTTGGGAAGAATACTGCCATCGAACAAACGTGAAATGCAGCAAATTCTGCCTTTAATGCTTGCCAATGCCTGGAAGCCGATTGATATTAGGTTATTGGTAGAACTTTTGTCTTTAAATACTTCACCTTTTCCTAAATGGGTATGTGGGTATTTATTAAGAGCTATAAATAAGGAACCTGGTGTAGGCGGGAGAGCTTGGAATGAAGCTATAGATAAAATATACGATAAAAGAAAAAGTTATCTACTTGAAGAAAATGATAATAATGCAGATGAAAACAGCAAAAAATATGTGGAGGAAATTCAATCATTGCTGGTAGAAGACAGATATGCTGCTAAAGAAGGCATACCTGAGGACAAACTTCGTGAGCGATGTCAAAAAGTAATACAGTTACTTAGCTGGCGGATAAATGAGGAACCTATGTTTCAAGAGCTTGTAAGTCATGCACGTGATATTCAAGTGCTTTCTAAAGGCAAATCAATTATTGACCGCACAAGCTTGGAGAGAATGCTTGATACTGTTATTGGTGCAGGAAGCATTTCTTATAGGACAGTAGAAGAAGCAGCACCTTGGAGAGTGTATAATCATCCCGGTCAAATATTAGATTCCTGTGAAGAAGTTATTTGGTGGGGTTTCAATGATGATACAGGACATAATCCTGCCTATTGGAGCAGCATTGAGAAAGATGCTCTTAAGAAACAGGGTGTGATTTTGGAAGATAGTAAAAATTTGCGTCATATTGAATCTTTTGACTGGAAAAACGGGTTTTTGAAAGCTAAAAGTCGCTTCATTGGTATAAGCATTGACAATGTTAAAGGGGAAGAGGATTATCATCATCCCTACTGGGATGAAATTTTATGTGCTGCTATTGATATTGCAGCATCGGAGGATGAAGATTTTGTAAAGTCATGCATTGTCAAAAACTGCAAAGAATATTATGACATGAATTGGGAATTTGCAGGTCGTAAAAATTTGTTTAAAAATGTTTCGAAGATAATACCGATGCCTGCATCCCCTGAATACGAAACGAATGTAAAAATAAACAATCCTGAAAGTTTATCATACAGCCAGATGAATACCTTGTTAGGTTGTCCTTTCAAATGGGTTTTGGATTACAATGTAAGGCTTAAGCTTTCAGAAAGCCAGACTATACCTACAGGCAATCAGATGATTGGAACCTTGTGTCACAGAATTGTGGAAGAATTATATAAATCAAAAAAACAAATAGATGTAGAATCAGCGGCTATAGAGTCAGAAAAACTTTATGACAGTCTCATTATATCCATGGCATCAGAACTTCTTCTGGAAGGTAATTCAGTTGAAAAAAACAGATACAAGATTGCTATTGTCAATGCTGTGAAGCATCTTGTTACATTGATTAATAAAAATAAACTCATTGTTGACACGCTTGAAGCAAAATTAAGCGGCCAAGTTGAAAGTATACCATTTACGGGATATGCAGATATATTATTAAGTGATGAGGCGGGAAATAAATATATTTTGGACTTGAAGTGGTCAAGTTCAAGTAAATACAGGAAAAATGAAATTGAGGAAGGCTCTGCGCTGCAGCTTGCAAGCTATGCATGGATGCTGAAATCTACAAATAAATCGGATAATGTAAGTACTGGTTATTTCATGCTGGCACAGGGAAAATTGTTAAGCGATAGTCCGGGCTTTACTGATGATGTATTAAAATCTGAGTATTCATTGGATGAAGTATGGAAAATGGGAGTAGCTTCAATGAAAGCTGTTTCTACACAGCTTAGTACAGGTTTGGTAGAAGTACGAGGTATTATTGAAATGAAAGAATCTTTGGATAATAACCTAAAAGAAGAAAAGGTTTCGGAGGGATTTAAAGCTAAGAATCGGGCTGTGGGAATGCTTTATCAAAAACCTCCATGTGCTTTTTGTGATTTTGGTTACCTTTGTGGAATAGAGGGGGGAGCACTATGAAGAATATTGAACTGATTAATGCAAGCGCCGGTTCAGGTAAGACATACAACCTAACTTCCAGAATTGTTAATGTAATAGATGATGGAGTTTCTCCTGAAAAGTTGATGGCTACTACATTTACAAAACGTGCTGCTGCTGAATTAAAAGAAAGAATAAGAATCGATTTATTGAAAAACAGAAAAACTGAAGAGGCAAACAGAATAAATGACAGTTTTATAGGAACGGTAAATGGCGTATGTGACAGACTTTTGAGAGAATATGCTGTTGAAGCAGGTATTTCTCCCGCCGCAGAGGTAATGCCTGAAGAAGAAAGTGCTAATATATTTAAAATATCCATAGATAGCGTTATTGATAAATATGCTGCCAATATGGAAGCGGCAGCAGGAAGAATGGGGCTTGATGGAAGTGGTAGTGGCTATCAGAAAACTGATGATTGGCGAAACCATGTAAAAAGAATTGTTGATTATGCAAGAAGTAATAAAATGGATTCTGAAATATTAAAGAAATGCAGCGAAAGCTCATGGTTAACAATGAAAGAAATATTAGGTGAACCATCGCAAAATGATTTAGATAAAGAAATCGAAAAAGCAGTAGTTTTAGCAATAGATAATTTAACTGAGTATGGGAATTTAAAGGTCAAGCTTTCTTCTGATGCTCTAAATTATTTGAAAGAATGCAAAAGAAATATAGATAATAATAATTTAAGATGGAGTGAATGGGTTAAATTGTCAAAATTAGCTCCTGCCGCTAACGATAAAGATTATGTAAGTAATGTTACAGCACTTGCCGGTAATGTGCTAAGTCATTCTAAACTTCAGGATGATATAAGACACATAATAGAAGGTTCTTTTAACTGTGCTATAGAAGCATTGGAATATTATGATGAATACAAGAAAAGTCACGGCATGGTGGACTTTATAGATCAGGAATCCAAGGTTTTATCAATGCTTAAAACCAACCAATCATTCTGCCAATCACTAAGTGAGCGTATTAATGCACTTATGGTAGATGAGTTTCAGGATACAAGCCCCATACAGCTTGCGCTTTTTCTTGCCATGAATGAAATTACCGGTAAATCTGTCTGGGTGGGTGACCCCAAGCAGGCAATCTATGGTTTTAGAGGAACAGATCCTCAGTTAATGGAGCAGGTAGTTAATACATTGGAGAGGTCTATTGTTCTTGATTATTCCTGGAGGTCAAAAGAAAACTTAGTTAATTTCACCAATGCATTGTTTTCGGAAGTTTTCTCTTATATGGGAAGGGATAAGGTATGTCTTAAAATTCCAAAAGAAAGAGAGACTAAAGCAAAGGGCGGAGATATAGAGCTTTGGCATATTTCAGAAAAAAATAATACTGATGAATATCATGCTACAGCTAATGGGGTAAGAAATCTTATAGAACGCAGGAATATAAAACCTGGAGATATTGCGGTTTTATGCAGGCAAAATGATGGGTGCTCTTTAATTGCATCTTTTCTTGAAGCACAAGGTATACGCGCTTCTGTGGGACAAGGACTCTTAGTGGGTACAAAGGAATGTAGAATTGCATTAGCAGCCCTACGTTATATGAATGATAAGAATGATACGGTCGCATTGGCAGAAATAATAAAAATGAAAAATAATGAATCTGATGAATGGTTTACTGAATTAGTGGCAAATATGGATGAAACATTAGCTAAGTGGAATGCAGAAGAATTTATTGCTAAGTTGGAAGATGGAAGAGACCATATTAAATACTGGACACCTCTTGAGGCTTTAGAACAGGCTATAAACAGAATCGACTTGCTTGAGGATATAAAATGTCTGCCAAATTCATCCTTGGCTATCAGTAATCTTGATACTCTAAGAGGGGCATGTAATGAGTATATGGATAATTGTGACTTTAACGGCAGTGCACCAAGTGTGGGTGGGTTTATATATTATATGCAGAATTCAGACAAAAAACAAGCCAAAGGCTCGGGAGAAGGTACAGTCAATGTACTTACTTACCATGGCTCCAAAGGATTGGAATGGCCGTGGGTTGTACTTTCAGATCTTGACAATAAGCCTAGAACAGATATTTTTGGTGTAAACATGGAGCCTGCAAAGGAATTTAAGGTGGAAGATCCTCTTGCTAATCGTAATATCAGATATTGGCCATGGCCTTTTGGAAGTCAAAAGAAATTTGATTTAATTGATTCTATTATTGATTCATTGCCTGTTAGGGCTATTGAAACTAAAAAGGCTGAAAGTGAAGAACAAAGATTAATGTATGTTGGTATGACAAGAGCAAGGAATGGTCTTGTATTGGCTGTTAGAAAACATACTACCAAGAAATCAATAGATTTAAAAACCGGCTGGCTTGACATAATGAAAAATGAAAAGGGTAATAAAGCTATAAGCTTGTCTTTGGACACAAATATTCAAGAAATTTTAGCTGGATCTAGTAAGATACCTGTTTCAATTTTTGAATATATATGGGATGATCCAAATGTAGCTTTATACAACAGTGAAGAAAAAGAATATATGCCTGATATTAAATTGGTGGATAAATCTTATCCGCCAGCAAGGTTTTCTCCAAGTTCCTTGGAAACAACCGATGAAACAGATAAGAAAATTTGGGAAATTATAGACAGTTCAAATTTTTACATTAAAATTAAGGGTAAACCGGAAATGGATGCCCTTGGTAATGCAGTCCATGCATATTTGTCCTTAGATTATGCTAATTTAAATGACGATGAACAATTGATAGCTGCAGAAAGAATACTTAAAAACTGGGGCATGGATTCTTTTATAGATGCATCGGAAGTTTTAAAAGCCGGAAATAACTTTCAGAAGTATTTGGATGAAAGGTATGAAAATTATAAAATATTCAAGGAATGGCCAATTTTTATAAGAAATGAAGACAAACAAGTTATACAAGGATGGATTGATATGCTTTTAGAAACAGAGGAAGGATATGTACTAATCGATCATAAGGATTATCCAGGAAGTAATCCTGAAGAAAGAGCAAAGCTATATACACCTCAGCTTTCAGCCTACAAAGAAGCGGTAGAGAAATCAACAGGTAAACCTGTAATAGAAATTTTAATTCACATGCCTGTAAAAGGAATTGTATTAAAGCTTCAAGAAGAAGAAAATTTAGTTGGAGCCCTTTAGGAATTAATGATGGCCTTATACAAGGCTTGGAGAAACTTATGGCAATTTTTTCGGGCTCTTCGACAATAAAAATTAAATTTGACTTATAGCCACTAAATGCAATATAATAGTCTATTGAAACTAAAAACTTATTAATCCGTTCTAAGCTTTTGTTTAGAACAATTTTTTTGTTATTTTGAAAGGAATTAAAATGGGAAATAAATTAAAAAGTCATTATCTTTTTACTAATAAAGATTTATTTAGACTGTTGATACCTCTTGTGATTGAACAATTTTTGGCTGTAGCTGTAGGTATGGCCGATTCCATAATGATTGCAAGTGTAGGGGAGAGTGCAGTGTCTGCAGTTTCTCTTGTTGATTCAATTATTATTTTAATTATAAATGTTTTTGCTGCCTTAGCAACGGGAGGCGCTGTTGTGGCAGGTCAGTATATCGGTCAGAGACAATATGATAAGGCTAAAATAGCAGGAGAGCAGCTGCTAATATTTTCGGCAATATTTTCAATTGGCATTATGGTAATTATGTATATTGGAAAAGGGTTTATATTAAACGTTGTATTTGGCGGCATTGAACCTGATATTTATGCTCATGCAAATACATACTTGCTAATTACTTTTGCAAGCATTCCATTTATAGCTATATATAATAGTGGAGCAGCATTGTTTAGAACTATGGGCAATTCAAGAATTACTATGATAACATCACTCATAATGAACATTATAAATGTATTTGGTAATGCCTTTTTGATTTATGTGGTTAAAATGGGGGTAGAAGGTGTAGCTATTCCTACACTGATTTCAAGAATGGTTGCAGCAATTATGATTGTAGCACTTTTAAAAAATGAAGAACTAATAATACACATCAGCAAAAAGTTTAGATTTAAATTAGATAGAAACATGGTTAAAAATATACTTAAAATAGGAGTTCCAAATGGAATTGAGAACAGTATGTTTCAGTTGGGAAAAATATTGCTTTTAAGTGTTATTGCAGGTTTTGGAACTGTGTCTATTACGGCAAATGCAGTGGCAAATTCAGTAACTTCATTCCAAGTTCTACCCGGGGCGGCTATTGGTTTAGGTCTTATAACTGTAATAAGTCAATGTGTAGGTGCCAATGATTATGAACAAGTGAGATACTACACTAAAAAATTGCTTATTATAGCTTATATTTCTATTTTAGCAATGAATATTGTGATAATTTCTTTAAATCCATACATTATTAAGGCGTATAATCTATCTTTGGAAACCGGAGTATTGGCAAGCAAAGTTATTATTTTCTATGGAATATGTGCCAGCCTTATATGGCCATTATCATTCACTTTGCCAAATTCATTAAGAGCTTCAAACGATGTTCGCTACACCATGATAGTGGGAGTCGGCTCCATGTGGATAGTAAGGATAGGTTTTGGAATTATTCTTTCTAAGTATCTAAACATGGGAATGTTTGGAGTCTGGGTGGCAATGATTATTGACTGGGTAGTGAGAACTATGTTCTTTGTAACAAGATATAGAGGTAATAAATGGGGGAACAAAGAAAAACTAAGCTGACAATAGTATAAAGCTCCTGACCAATAAGCTTAATATCAGCAATGATGACCTTCAGCGATTATTTTTATATTTTTATTTGTTACATTTTCAAGTGTCATCTGAATGTCTTTAATATCAGATTTCGTTTCCTTTATATCAGATTTCATATCTGTTATATTGGATTTCATATCTGTTATATTGGATTTCATATCTGTTATTTCGGATTTCATATGATTAAAATCTAATTTTATTTCTGACATGTTAGTATTCACTTTTGTAAAGAATATCAGAAGAATAAGGAACCAACAAGTGAATTTGTGAATGAATTTTGCGAAAAACATAAAGTGAGTTTACCAAATGATATCTTCTTTGATGCATCAGAACTATTTGATTTCTAATTAACTGTAAAGGGGCAAGTGATGGATAAAAATTTTGATAATTACATATTAGGAAATTCAGATGATCTTGCATTTGCAGATTATATTGATGATTTAAATGTTTACATAACTGAATTTAATGATATAAAAAACATTTTACATAAAAGAAGCAGAAATTCTCATAAAGGTAGCTATGGTAAAGTAGGAATAGTATCCGGCTCCAAGGGGATGGCAGGTGCTGCAGTTTTAAATCTTAATGCAGCTCTAAGGTGCGGCTCTGGACTTGTAAAGGCATTCATACCAGAGGAAATATATTCTGTTGTAGAATCTATGTCCATAGAGGCTATTACATGTACTTATGATGAAAGACGGGTTTCTTTTAATAAACTACAAGAAGAAATTATTGATTATTATGATGTTGTAGCAACGGGCTCCGGGTGCGCTAATTTATATAATTATGAAGATATATTAAATTATTTATTAGATAATTGTACAAAGCCTTTGGTTATTGACGCAGAGGGTATAAATAAGCTTAATTTAGACATTTTAGTGAAGCATAAACAACCTATAATATTAACGCCGCATTATGGAGAAATGGCTAAACTACTTAATAAAGACATTGATTATATACAGACTGATATTATTAAGAAGGCATCAGATTTTTCTAAAGAATATAAGGTATACTTGGTTTTAAAGGGAGCAAGGACAATTATAGCATGTCCCCATGGCAAAGTTTATATTAATACAACAGGAAACCCTGGAATGGCAACTGCAGGAAGTGGGGATGTTTTGACTGGAATAATTGCATCTTTAATAGGTCAAGGAATTGAAATGAAAAATGCACTAAGAACAGCAGTTTATTTGCATGGTTTAGCTGGAGATATAGGTGTAAAATATGTAGGGGAGTATTCGTTAATAGCTAGTGATTTAATAAAATATTTACCGGAAGCAATTAAAAATATAAATGAATAATCAAATTTTACAAGAAGTAGGAAAGATTGATTTGAATTTATATAAACCCAAATTTGTGAAATAGAATACTAAAAAGGGAGCATTTATGAATCATTTAGGGACAAAATATATTGAAACTGATAGACTTATATTAAGAAAGTTTACACTTGCTGATGCTGAAGATATGTACAGAAACTGGGCTAGTGATGATGATGTAACAAGGCATATTACATGGCAGACTCATAAGAATATTGAAGAAACAAAGGAAGTTGTGGCCAAGTATGTATTTGATTCGGACAATGACAATTATTATCATTGGTGTATAGAACTGAAAAGTACAAATGCAGCAGTGGGAAGCATCGGTGCTTTTAGAATGTTTGAAGACTTGAGTTTATTTGAAGTTGGCTATAGTATTGGCAAGAAATTTTGGAATCAAGGTATAACAACGGAAGCTATGCATGCAATCATTAAGTTTTTCTTTGAAGAAGTAGGTGTTAACAGAATTGAAGCAAGACATGATACTAAAAATCCTGCATCTGGAGTAGTTATGAAAAAAGCTGGCATGCAGTTTGAAGGAATATTAAGACAAGCAGGAAAGAACAATACTGGAATTTGTGATTCTGCAGTATATGCAATATTAAAAGAAGATTATTAAAAAATTAAAACTACCTTGCAACTCAAGGTAGTTTTTAAGCATCTTCTTCTATTTGCCTTGTTTTATATCGGTTCTCATTTTTTCATGGCCACCGTCATGTATACCTAATATTTTTCCGTCAACAATTCCTACATCTGCATTGTCTTTTGGTTCCATCTTTCTCAGTTCAGAATTGCTTTTCCCTCTTTCTTTCATTCTATTTTTATTATTTTTCATAATGATCCTTTCTTTCACATGCTATTTATATTTAGTATTAAAATAATAACTTGATTTATACAAAATTTAGAGAAGTTTTCTGAGGGTTTTCTGATATAATGAATAATGAGAAATTTAGTGCTGTTAAAGAAAATATTTTTTTGGTATAATGACATCTTGGAGGTGCAGAATGTATAAAGTTCTTAGATTATATTCAAGTATAGAT
>DATESJ010000185.1:0-9989 GCA_035270885.1 Sedimentibacter sp.
TTCTTTTGTAACTCTTATAAGAGCCATTTCAGTAATTATAATATCAACCTGTTCCTTAGCAGTTAAAGGAAGTGTACATTGTTTCAATATTTTTGCTTTTCCTTTTTGAGTGTGTATCATTGCAACTATAACTGTTTTAGCGCCTACAACTAAGTCCATTGCTCCGCCCATACCTGGTACCATTTTGCCCGGTATTTTATAGTTTGCAAGATTTCCTCTTTCATCAACTTGCATTGCTCCCAATACTGTTGCATCAACGTGTCCTCCTCTGATAATTCCAAAAGAAGTAGCACTGTCAAAGAACATTCCACCAGGTACTATTGTTGTAGGCATTCCGCCTGCATTTACTAATTCCCAATCTTCTTCTCCTGCTGCAGGAGCAGGACCTAAACCTAAGAAACCATTTTCTGATTGAAATGTTATGTCCATACCCTCAGCTATGTAATTTGCAACCATTGTAGGAAGACCAATACCTAAGTTAACAACATCACCGTCTTTTAATAATTCAGCAACTCTTTTTGCTATAACTTTTTTAGCATCCATTATTTATCACCTCCAACTATATAGTCAACAAATATACCTGAACACATAACATGTTCCGGATCAATTTCTCCTACTTCTACTATTTTATCTGCTTCAACTATTACTAAATCAGCAGCAGTAGCCATCATTGGATTAAAGTTTTTCATTGTTTTTTTAAATATCATATTTCCTTTTTTGTCAGCTATAGAAGCTCTTAATAGTGCTACATCTGCTCTTAAAGGAGTTTCAAATAAATACTCTTTACCATTTATTACTTTAACTTCTTTTCCTTCTGCTACTTCAGTTCCAATTCCTGTTGGTGTATAGAAACCTCCAAGTCCGTTTCCGCCACATCTAATTTTCTCAGCAAGAGTTCCTTGAGGAGTAAGTATAACTTCTGTTTCTCCTGAATTCATTTGATTTGCTGTTTCAGGATTAGTTCCTACATGGGATGCAATCATTGTTTTAAATTGTTTAGCAACAACCATTTTGCCTACGCCTTTGTCAGGAAAACCTGTATCATTACATATTAGTGTTAGATTTTTAACATTTTTCTCTACTAATGCATCTACTATACTTTCTGGAGTTCCATTTGCTAAAAAGCCGCCTACCATAATAGTCATGCCTTCTTTAACCATGTCTGCCGCTTCTTTGACAGAAATTACTTTGTTAATCAATTTTATCATCCTTTCTTTTTTATAGTTAAATTCATCATCCAAAGCTTTGCTAATACCTGATTAATCAGTTATTAGCTGCTAAGGATGATAAAATTAATTCATTATCTTTCAACCAACAATGCAGTTCCCATACCGCCGCCTATACATAATGTAGCAAGACCTTTTTTAGCATCTCTTTTTTGCATTTCGTATATAAGAGAAACAAGTATTCTTCCACCAGATGCTCCGATTGGGTGTCCAAGAGCTATTGCTCCACCGTTAACATTAGTAATTTCAGATTTTAATCCTAAATCACGAACAACTGCAAGTGATTGTGCTGCAAAAGCTTCATTTGCTTCAACAAGTTCTAAGTCATCAACTGTCCAACCAGCTTTTGCTAATGCTTTTTTAGTTGCAGGAATAGGTCCTAAACCCATAACTTTTGGGTCAACTCCTGCAGAGCCATAACCTGCTACTTCACATAAGTATTTTAGACCAAGTTCATCAGCTTTTTCTTTGCTCATTACAATGAAAGCTGCTCCTCCGTCGTTTATACCTGAAGCATTTCCTGCAGTTACTGTTCCGTCTTTCTTGAATGCTGGTTTTAATTTCGCCATTTTATCTTCAGTTGAACCATGTCTTGGATATTCGTCAGTATCAATAACTACAGGGTCACCTTTTCTTTGAGGAATTATTACAGGAACAATTTCTTCTGCAAATCTTCCTGATTTTTGAGCTTCTTCTGCTCTAACTTGACTTTGATTTGCAAATGCATCCTGCTCTTCTCTAGTAAGTCCATATTGTTCTGCTACATTTTCAGCTGTTATTCCCATATGATATCCGTTGAAAATATCAAATAAACCGTCATGCACCATATAGTCTACTATTTTACCGTCGCCCATTCTTTGTCCCCATCTACTTTTTGGTAAAAGATAAGGTGCGTTAGTCATGCTTTCTGTACCACCACATAAAATTATGTCACATTGACCGCTTTCAACAAACTGAGCTGCCATACTTACTGCTCTTAAACCTGAACCACAAACCATGTTAATTGTTAATGCGGGAGTTTCCACAGGAATACCTGCTCCTAATGTTACTTGTCTTGCAACGTTTTGTCCTAAACCTGCTCCTAAAACATTGCCAAAGTAAACTTCTTCAATCATTGATGGTTCAATTCCAGCTCTTTTTATAGCCTCTTTTGCTGCTATAACTCCTAAATCAATAGCTGATAATGAAGCAAATACACCACCGAATGATCCTATAGGTGTTCTTGCTGCTGATACAATTACTGCTTTTTTCATATCTTACCTCCAAATTTTTTATTCATTTAGTATAATTATATGTAGCATTTTTCATGCCAATATTTATTATTAGAGAAATTATTGGTATTTGAACAGCTATATAAAATGATTCAAATTTTATAGTATGCACAAATGCATATAGTATTAATATTTGTATTGCAAAACTGCATATATAATTATATAATACATTTGGGGACATTCCTCTGCCCAGAGACTATCCCAAGTATGGAGACATCCTAAAGAGGTGTGTCCCCCTACCGCTATAAATAATTGTATCATAAAGTTAAAAAAATATCAAATAACTTATTTATATTTTTTACATTCCAAGGAAAGAGGAAGAAAAATGTCATCAAATAAATATGATTTAAATTTAGGATTTGTAATAACTGACGACAAATTCAATATTTCGTATTGCAACGAATACTTTAAAAGTAATATTATCAAGGCAGATGTATTAAACAAAAAGATAACAGTATTTTTTCAGGACCTTAATGTAGATATGGATAAGAACCTTTATTCAGTAAAATACTTAGATAATTCCGTATATTATGTTATCCATAACAAATTGAAACTATACAATCATGAATTATATACTTTTTTCTTTTATGAATTTACAATAGGAAGCGAGCTTGAAAAACAAATTGCAAGACTCAACTCACAGCAGTATTTATATAATGAAATGCTCAATAAATTAAAAGATGGAATATACATCACAGATGAATTAGGAAAAACTACATTTGTCAATGATGCATTTTTAAACCTGTCTGGTCTTACAAGGGAACAAATAATCGGCAAGACTGTTTATGATCTTAGAAGATATGATATATTGCCTAATTCTTGTTGTGCAAAAGTTATAGAAACAATGGGACCTGTTTCAACCGTAAATCACTACTATAAAGGTCAACGGTGCTTGGTTTCAGGTTCTCCAATTTTTGATGAAAGCGGAAATCTTGCAAAAACAATTGCCGTTATTAGAGATGTGTCAGAATTGGATGTTTTAATGAAAACTATTACAAAAGATAAGAATTCATTTATTAAAAGTGATTATGACTTAAAAACCAAGGAAGTAAATGATCCTGTTGAAATTATAAATAACGTAAGAATGAAAAATATTTATAAAAAAGCAAGGAAAATATCAAATGTAGACAGCACCATTTTGATTTTAGGCGAAACTGGTGTGGGTAAAGATTTTATTGCTACATATATTCATAGTATCAGCGATCGAAAAAATGGTAAATTCATAAAAATAAATTGCGGTGCAGTGCCTGAACATTTGCTTGAATCAGAATTCTTTGGTTATGAAGAGGGAGCTTTTACCGGTGCTCAAAAAGGTGGTAAAAAGGGACTTTTTGAGGAGGCTAATGGTGGTATATTGTACTTGGATGAAATAGGAGACATGCCCTATACTTTGCAGGTTAAACTATTAAGTGCCATAAATGATAGAATGTTTTATCGAATAGGTGGTATAAGTCCCATTGAGTTTAATGCAAGAATTATTGCTGCAACAAACCATGATTTGCAACAGCTTGTGGAAGAAAAGAAATTCAGGGCAGATTTGTATTACAGATTAAATGTGGTGACATTTATCATACCTCCTTTGAGGAGTAGAAAAGAAGATATTATCCCCCTAACCACTCAATTTCTTGAATATTATAACAATAAGTATGGTAAAAACAGTTATTTTACTTCAAATTGTCTTGAGAATTTTTTAATCTACGAATGGCCGGGTAATATCAGAGAATTGAAAAATATAATTGAGCGTTTAGTTTTAATGACAGACAATGCAGAAATTAACACCGATTTGTTCAGGGAACATTTAATTATGACAGAAAACAATACAGGTCTTACGGATTTGTTTTTGTCAGATAGAAAAACATTGAAAGAAAAAACAGAAGATTATGAAAAAGAAATTATTGAATCAACATTAGCTGTTTCAAAAAACATGAAGGAAGCTGCCTTAAGATTAGGTATAGATATTTCAACATTAGTTAGGAAAAAACAAAAATATTCCATTTAGTTTATTTATTTTTTTGATTCTTCTATAGTTAAAGCATCCAGGTACTGTTATTTTGTCGAAATATCACAAAAATAACAGTACCTTCTTTTTTAATATACAAATTCTTTTTATTAAATTTGTATAAAAAACCCTAAAATTGCCAATATTACTAATGTTATAGCTTATCCACTAAATATATTCAAGAGCGTAGGATTAGTAAAGAGGAGGAAAAATGCATTATTACAAGAAAATATTTATTTCTGCTATATTTGTTGCTTTAGCAATAACAATAGCATATTCTGTTGAAGCCTATGATGGCTTATCTGAAATAAACGACAAGGTAATACGTCTGCATGTTTTAGCAAATTCTGACAGTCCAGACGACCAAGAGCTAAAATACAAAGTGAGAAATAAAATAATCACCACATTTAATGAAGAATTTGAAGATATCAACAATAAAACAGAAAGCTCCAATATTATTATTGAGAAAATCCATCAAATAAGATGTGAAGCAGAAGAAATTATTAAAGAGGAAGGCTATAATTATGATGTAGATGTGTATTACGGTAACTATAAATTTCCTCGTAAAATCTATAAAGAAATAGTTTTGCCTGAAGGTTATTACGATGCTGTAAGAATTGAAATAGGACGGGCTGAAGGAAGCAATTGGTGGTGTGTAATGTTTCCCCCTCTATGCTTTGTAGATTTTGGCAAAGACAAAGAGAAACCTGTCTTTGATATTGATACAGAAGAAAGATTACAAGAAATATTAACCTTAGAGGAAATTGAAGTTATTAAAACTAAAAGGGGCATAGAAAATATAAAGCTAAAATCAAAAGTATTTGAATTTATTGAAAAAGGAAAAGTAGAAAAAACCGCTAATACATATGCGGCATCCTTATCGAAATAGTTAGACATTCCGGAATTCTGGGGACGGACCTCAAAATACCTTAAAATGCACCTATAGCAGTTATAAAATATAACTTTTGTGGGTGCATTTTTCATGACTATATTGGTTAAATCGTAGATAGACAAAAAAGGACCACACCTAAAAGGTTGGTCCTAAAATGGTATATCTAATTTTTTGATTTTATATTGAAGTGTTTGTCTTGGAACATTGATTAGTTTGGAAGCCTTTGTAATATTATAGTCTGATTGTTCCAAGGCCTGCATAATAATTTCCCTTTCTACTTTTTCAACCGCAATATTTAGAGGTTGAATTATGCTAGTATCAAATGAAATACTGTTTTTTGGCTGAAAATTTTTAAATTGGAAGGGAAGATGTTCTTCTCTTATAATTTCTCCATCATACAAAGATATAGCACTTTCAATTGCGTGCTCAAGCTCTCTTACATTGCCCGGCCAACTATATTCTAAAAATATATCCAAAACTTCTTTTGATATGCCACTGAAAAACTTACCACACTTTTCATTGTATTTTTTTATGAAATGCTCAACTAAAAGAGGTATATCTTCACTTCTCTTGCTAAGATCAGGAATCACTAAAGTTATAACATTCAGCCTAAAAAATAAATCCTGTCTTATTTGTTTAGTTTCAACTACTGTCATTATATCTGTATTAATTGCAGATATAATTCTTACTTCAACATCTGTTGTTTTGCTGGAGCCAACTCTTCTCACCCTGCCATCTTGAATTACACGAAGCAGTTTAGTTTGCAGCTCCAAAGGCATGGAGTTTATTTCATCTAAAAACAAAGTGCCTCCATCGGCTAATTCAAATAAGCCTGGCCTATTTTCTGCCCCCGTAAAACTACCCTTCACCGATCCAAACAATATACTTTCAAGGAGATTGGCAGGCAATGCTGCACAGTTTTGAGCAATAAAAGGTTTGTATTTTCTTTCACTGGCATTGTGAATAGACTGCACAAATAATTCCTTACCTGTACCGGTGCTACCGGCAATCATTACGGGAGAATTGGACATGGCAGCTTTAAGCCCAAGGGACTTAAGTTTAAGCATTTCTTTGTTATGACCAATTATATCCAAGAAATTAAATTTAGCTACGGGTTTGGAAGTCTTTTCTGTGCTTTGATTTACTTGATATAATTCCCTCTGCAAGTTTACAATTCTTTCCGACAATTCTCTTACTTTGGTAATATTTCGCGAAACCTCTAAGGCGCCTATTACTTTGTTGTTATAAAAAATGGGAAGTGTGGAGTTTAATGTAGAAATTTTATCACCTTTATAATTGACAAAATTTTGCTCAGCATTATAAATAGGCTTACCTGACTTCAGTACACTTATAATAGTACTGGTATCAAAAGTAAGAGAAGGATACACTTCAAGTATATGTCTCCCAATTGTTTTTTCTGCATCAATTTCATCTAATTGTTTTGCTGCAGCATTGTAATATACAACTTTTCCACTAGCATCAACTATATGAATTCCATCATTTATTAATTCTATCGCTTGTATTAAAGCATCAAAATATTTAATCTCCATAACTCTCCTCTTTTGTGCCGAAAATTAAGCACACATTGCCGAAAACTGGGCGCGAACGTTCGTCTTTATCATTTTATCCCAAAAGTTTGATTAAATTATATCAATATTTAATTTATTATAACTTTCATCCATTTCAGCAAAAGTAATTTTATATTCTACATATACATTTCCTCTGCCATTTTCATCTAAGTTATACTTGTATACAACAGTTATGAAGTCTAAATCAAAGCTACCGTAGGGTGTTGAATATAAATTACTGTATTTTATATCTTGTTGGAATTCCATCTTTGAGGAATAAGTTCCAACCTTAATCATTAACATTTTATCTTTATATATCTTTAATCTGGTACGGCTTCCCTTTTGCTCTGTTATTTCGCTTTCATCATAGTTAATAATGAAGTAGTCATCAAATTTTTCTAATGTTGCTTCTGTTAGAATTTCAATAACATCTTCGTTGCCTGCTTCATCAATTGTTTGAATTGTGTTTATTCTTACCTTTACATTTTCCATTTCTCATGTCCCCTTTACTAAAGGTTATCTATAGCAATTTCATAAAGATTATCAATTTCTTTTTTTAAAAAATTGCCTCCAATTCTTCTTAAACGTTCTGGTGCATCAGTTGCGTAATATTCATATCTTGGCTTATCATAATTTTCATTGAGCAGATCTTTTCCTTCTAATAGTTTTTTTAGGTCTCTTGCTGTTTCAAAAGCAGGATTTACTAACTTTACCTGTGGACCTACTACCTTTTTAATTGTGTATCTAAGTATGGGGTAATGAGTGCAACCTAAAACTAATGCATCCACATCGTGTTCAATTAACTCCGTTAGGTATTTTTCTGCTGTAAGTTCTGCAACCTGAGAATATTCCCAACCTTCTTCAACTATTGGGACGAAAAGCGGACATGGTATACCGATTACTTCTGCATCATGACGATATTCCATTATTTTTCCCTGATATGCATAACTGTTTATGGTAGCCGTTGTGCCGATTACTCCTATTCTACCATTTTCAGTTACTTTTGAAGCACTTCTTGCTCCTGGATCTATAACCCCAATAACAGGAATATCAAAGTTATTGGTTAAGTGTTCAAGTGCAATTGAGCTTGCTGTGTTACAAGCTATAACAATAGTTTTTACATCCTTGCTTTTTAAAAATGCGGAGCATTGGTGGGCATATTTTTTTATTGTTTGCTCTGATTTTGAGCCGTAGGGTATTCTTGCCGTATCGCCTAAATATATGATGTTTTCATAGGGTAGCTGTTCCATAACTTCCCTCATTACTGTCAATCCCCCAACTCCGGAGTCAAAAATTCCAATTGATCTGTTATCCATTTTATATCCTTTATAGGGACATTTTCAATGTGTGTCCCCATTCCTATAATTATTTTAGTATTCAATATATTCTATTAAATATTTTTGCTGTAATGAATAATTCACTTTATTTAATTTAAATATTATTCCATATAATATGATAAAAATCAACAATTATCTGACAGGACATTATTTCGCCTATCTTCCTTAATTGTGTGCCCCTCTTCCTTATTCATTATACCAAACAATTTTTAAATCTACAATAACAAAAAGCTGAATTTTCGGCACTTGAATAATTACTAAAATTATAATTTTTAAAAAGTGCTGAAAAATAGCTATTTATGAGTTTTTACATAATTGGCATGAATTTTGCTTATAATATATTTGAATATACCCAGTATTCAACCCAAACCCATTAATGAAAAAAGATTTTACAGGAGGCATTATGATTAAAAAAGGAAACCCATATGGTACACACAGAGTAATTGAACCAAAAGGTGTGTTACCACAGCCCGCATTGAAAATCGACAACACAATGGAAATATACGACAATGAGATTCTTATTAATGTTCAGACATTGAATGTAGACTCAGCAAGTTTCACACAAATTAGTGACCAAGCTGGCGGCGACGTAGAAAAAATCAAAGAAATCATGAAGGGCATTGTTGCTGATAAAGGCAAACATCAAAACCCTGTAACAGGTTCAGGCGGTATGCTTATCGGTACTATAGAACAAATAGGACCGGCCTTAGAAGGAAAAACAGATTTGAAGGTTGGAGATAAAATAGCAACAATGGTATCATTGTCACTAACTCCATTAGTAATTGAAGAAATTTTAGAAGTAAGAAAAGATATCGACCAAGTTGATATCAAGGGAAAAGCAATATTATTTGAAAGCGGAATTTATGCGAAACTTCCGGATGACATACCTGAAAATCTTGCATTATCAGTACTTGACGTAGCAGGGGCTCCAGCTCAAACTCAAAAGCTTGTTAAAGAAGGAGACACTGTTTTAGTTCTTGGCGGCGGCGGAAAATCCGGACTCCTATGCTTATATGAAGCAAAGAAAAAGGTTGGTCCTAGAGGAAAAGTTATATGCTGGGCACACAGAGAAGTATCACTTGAAAAAGTTAAACAACTTGGATTGGCAGATGTTTTAGTAGCAGGAGATGCTACAAATGCAATTGAAGTATACGATAAAATTATGGAAGCAACTAACGGAGAATTATGTGACTTGGTAATCAGCTGTGTATCAAGACCAAATTGTGAAATGTCAGCAATACTTGCTACAAAAGATGAAGGAACACTTTATTTCTTCAGTATGGCTACAAGCTTTACTAAAGCAGCGTTAGGAGCTGAAGGTGTTGGCAAGGATATTAACATGGTAGTTGGAAACGGTTATACTAAAGGACATTCTGAAACAGCGCTTCAGGTTATGAGAGAAAGCAAAGGATTAAGAGAATTATTCACAAAACTATACGCATAATATAAAATTAAGTCAAAAAAATAAGCAATATGTCATTCTGCCATATGAAGAAAAATACTTCACTGGTAAGAATGACATATATTAGCTTGTTTAAATTATTTTAGGAGGTATCACAGTGGCTTATTATAATGAAATTGAACTATGGAAAGATGTTAAACCCGAAGAATGGGATGATTGGAAATGGCAAGTTGAAAACAGAATTGATACAGTTGAAAAATTAAATAAAATAGTAAATCTTACTGAGAAAGAAAA
>DATESJ010000186.1:0-12027 GCA_035270885.1 Sedimentibacter sp.
TGATGATGTCTACATATCCCCTTCTCAAATCAGAAGATTTCATATGAAAACCGGAGATAAAATTTCAGGTATTACCAGACCTCCCAAACAAGGAGAAAAGTTTAAAGCATTGCTATATGTTAAGGAAGTTAACGATGAAAACCCCGAACTAGCAAGAAACCGCAAAGATTTTGATACGCTTACTCCCATTTATCCTAATGAAAGAATTAAATTAGAAATATTCCACAGAGATATATCAATGAGAATCATTGATTTAATTGCACCTATTGGAAGAGGACAAAGAGGTATGATTGTTGCTCCGCCAAAGGCAGGAAAGACAACAATTTTAAAAAATATTGCAAACAGCATAGCAGCAAACTATCCTGATATTGAAATTATTATGCTATTAATAGATGAACGTCCCGAAGAAGTTACAGATATGCAAAGAAATGTAAAAGGGGATGTTGTTTATTCAACTTTTGATGAATTACCTAAAAATCATATTAAAGTAGCTGAAATGGTATTAGACAGGGCGAAAAGACTTGTTGAGCATGGAAAAGATGTTGTTATTCTTTTAGATAGTATTACAAGACTAGCAAGGGCATACAACCTTACTATAACTCCTACAGGAAGAACTTTATCCGGAGGACTTGATCCGGGAGCCTTATATGGTCCAAAGAGGTTTTTCGGAGCTGCCAGAAATATTGAAAATGGTGGAAGCCTAACCATACTTGCCAGTGCATTAATTGAGACAGGAAGCAGGATGGATGATTTAATATTTGAAGAATTCAAAGGAACCGGCAACATGGAAATTCATTTAGACAGAAAACTTTCTGAAAAAAGAGTGTTCCCAGCTATAGAAATAAGTAAATCTGGCACAAGAAGAGAAGAATTATTGCTTAATAACGAAGAAATGCAGACAATTTGGCAATTAAGAAAGGCAATGAGCAATTTATCAGCTGCTGATGTTACTGAAAGGATAATTGACGGACTTCTTAGAACAAAAACAAATGTTGAATTTATTAAACAAACAGCACAACTGTTGAATAATAATGATAAAAACTATTAAAATTTAAAATAAAAAATTATTGTATTATATAAATCCTTATGTTATAATACTGAAGGTAAATTGAAGATTATATATTTATATATAGAGTTTAGAAAGAGGTGAACGGAATGAAAAAGGATATACATCCGAATTATAAAACTGTTACTGTAAAATGCGCATGTGGAAATACATTTGAAACTGGTTCTGTAATGGACGAAATTAAAGTTGAAATATGCTCTGAATGCCACCCATTTTTCACTGGTAAACAAAAGTTTATCGACAAGGGCGGTAGAGTTGACAGATTTAAGAAGAAATACGGAATGGAATAATTCAACTAAGGCACTTTTGGGCAAATCTGTAATCAGATTTGCCTTTTAGTTTTTTAGAGCCTAGCGTTCATGAATGTTGCGAAGAATTTTTTATAACTAAAGGAATGAGCCTATAATATTAATGGGCTTTTTTATTATGCTTTTAATTTCTTCCAAATTGTCCTTGCTTAAAGTTACAATACAGCTTGTGGAAGGGCCCCCAGACTTTTTTAAATCTATTGAAAGGTTGCTTTCATATTTAAAATTAAGACCATTGTATTTTAATAGATCATTAAGTTCACATTCTATGCCTCTTGATCCTACAGGAAGCATTTCTTTTATAGAATCACAATGAAATAATTTTTCAAAATCTTCAATGTCCAATGCTTTATCAGGATTGTTTACTACTTCATTTCCAACCATAGGCAGCCCTATTATTAGACAAAGGTCCCCGCTTTTAGTTTTGTTAAATTTTAGTTTATCTTTGTCACAAAGACCAATACAGGTTATTCCCATAGAAGTTTGTACTGTCCTTATATTTTCCTCCGTACTTCCTGTTAAATGAACATCGAAGCTTAATTTTGACAATACCTCGTTAAATCCCTCAATAAGTTGTTTTCCTGTATCATTCATTTCAACAGCTAATCCATCTGCTAAAATAAAAGGAGTAAAGCCCATACTCATAAGTTCTGCAAGCACAACCTTTCCAGTGTGATAGGCAGTTAATTGGGGAGATGCTTTAACCATATCCTGTTCTTTATAACCTATACCTCCACAAGAATCACAGGCAATGCCTAAGTATCTGTTTTCATCAAAATCAATTATGGTAATATCTCTTATTTGCTTTATATTCATGTCATGCTCCTTAATAGTAATCTTCTATCTATATTTTATCACATTACTAAGTAAATTTATAATTGTTAAAATAATTTAACATTGTAAATGATTAATATTAATTATATAATATATTGTCTACTTTAGTTTAAAAAATTATCAGCTTCTTGTTTAAAAAATTAATTTATGCTATAATTAAAAAAAATCTCTTAAAGTCAGGTGATGTATATGTCTCATCAAGCAATATACAGAAAATTTCGTCCTAAAATATTTGATGATGTCTTAGGTCAAGAACATGTTACAAGGACATTAAAAAATCAAATTATATCTAACAATATAGCTCATGCTTATCTTTTCAGCGGAATCAGAGGTACAGGAAAAACATCCACTGCTAAAATATTTGCACGTGCAGTTAACTGTTTAAATAACAATGATGGCAATCCATGCAACGAATGTGAAATTTGTAGAAGCACCTTGGATGAAACCAATATGGACGTTATTGAAATGGATGCTGCTTCAAATAATGGAGTTGATGATATAAGAGACCTTAGAGATAAAGTGAAATTTTTGCCTGTTAAAAGTAAGTATAAGGTATACATAATAGATGAAGTTCACATGCTGTCAAAAGGAGCCTTTAATGCATTATTAAAAACATTGGAGGAACCACCAGAACACCTATTATTCATACTTGCAACAACTGAGTCTCAAAAAATCCCAGCTACAATTTTATCAAGGTGTCAGAGATTCGATTTAAAAAGAATTAATGCTGATATAATTGTAGAAAATATGAAAAAAATATGTCATGAATTAAATATAAAATATGAAGAAAAAGCATTGAAACTTATTGCAGCAAATTCAGAAGGTGCAATGAGAGATGCTCAGAGCATATTAGACAGATGCATATCCTATAATGATGATGTAGTTGATTACGAAACTGTAATAAATTTATTGGGAACAGTAAACTATCAGGTTGTTTTAGAAGCAGCAGATGCAATTGTTGACAAAGATATGGCAAGAACAATGAGTTTGGTGGATAATATTTTAAACAGTGGAAAAGAACTTACATTTTTTCTAGATGAATTAATTATTTGTTTTAGGAATATGCTTATTATAAAAACAACAAATTCTTCCGATAACTTAATGAGAATATCTGAAGATGAGGCAGAAAGTATAAAAAATTTAAATGGCAAAATTTCTGTAGATGAAATAGTGAAAATAATAGAAGATTTGTCCACGGCTCAAGCAGAATGCAAGAGAGCATTAAATCCAAGAGTACTTTTAGAAACAAAACTTATAAAGATGTTACATAATTTAAATTATGTAAACCTAGATTCACTAATAAAAAGAATAGAAGATATTGAAAGTAACATGCAAGGCAATTATCAACCACAAAACTTTGAAAGAAAAATAGAAGTAAAAACTACTAAGGTAAACAAAGTTCCTGAAAGCAAAATAGAAAGAAGTAAAAAGCTTGAAAAAATAGTGCAAGAACCTTTGCAGAAAAAAGAATTTGAAAATAAAAGCGACGAAGTAATTTTTAATTCCATAATAGATGGTTGGCAGTCTATTCTTAAAGAAATTAGAAGCGAAAATGCAGGACTCCAGGCTATTATAAGAGAATCTAAACTTGCTGAAGTAATAAACAAGAAAGCTGTATTTTCATTTGACCCTAAATTTACGTTCCACATTAGTGCTGCAAATCAGCCAAAGAATAAACAAAAGTTTAAAGAAATATTAAGCAATTTTTTAAATGATAACTGTGAAGTGGAATTTACTATTGCAGGTAAAGAAATAAAACAAGTAAATCCGAAAACAACAATTGAAGATGTTTATGAAGATTTGAAAAATGAATTTGGAGAAATAGTAGAATTTAAACAGGAGGATTAAAAATGGCAAAAGGTAGAAAAATGCCTATGGGTATGCCCGGTGGGGGAAATATGAACAATATGATGAAGCAAGTTCAAAAAATGCAAAAACAAATGGAAGATATGCAAAAGGAACTGGAATTAAAAGAAGTAGAAGCAACATCTGGAGGAGGAGCAGTTTCAGTTAAGGTAACAGGAAAAAAAGCCTTGTTGGAAGTTAAAATAGATCCGGAAGTTGTAGACAAAGATGATGTAGAAATGCTTGAAGATATGATTGTGGCTGCTATTAACGAAGCTTTCAGGAAAGCAGATGAAATGATGGATAGTGAAATGAAAAAAGTAACAGGCGGAGTAAGCATTCCAGGGTTAATGTAATGGAGCAATACACAGCGCCTATTACAAAGCTTATAGAAGAACTATCAAAGCTTCCCGGAATAGGCAGGAAATCTGCTCAGCGACTTGCCTTTCATATATTGGAAATGAAAGGCAACGATGTAGTGGAGTTGGCAAAAGCAATAGTCAATGCGAAAAAATACACAAAGCATTGCCAAACATGCGGAAACTTAACTGAAGGAGAACTGTGCAATATTTGCACAAGTCTAAAAAGAGACCAATCAACAATATGTGTTGTTGAAGATGCCAGAGATATTGTTGCTATGGAGCGAACAAAGGAATTCAAAGGTGTTTATCATGTTCTCCATGGAACGATTTCGCCTCTTGACGGAATCGGTCCTGATGAAATAAATATTAAAAGCTTAATATTAAGGCTTAATTCAGATATAGCTGAAGTTATTCTTGCAACAAATCCTACAATTGAAGGTGAAGCAACAGCAATTTACATATCCCGCCTTGTAAAACCAATGGGAATTAAAGTAACCCGAATTGCTCATGGTATTCCTGTAGGTGGCGACATAGAATATGCTGATGAAGTAACCCTTATGAGAGCCATGGAAGGTAGAAGAGAAATGTAAGTGGTTTACATAATTAATATTATGTAAACTAATGGAAAAATTTAATTTAATAAAATTTATATTTAAAGAGATAATAAACATAGTTTCAAGAATAAAGGAGCTGACTTATAATGGCTAAACAACGGAAAATTCATGAAACTAACGGTAATAGTAGAAATACAATATGCAGCAGTTTAGGAATTCATTCCTTTAATGGGATGACTTCATCAGAATATCCTGCATATGAACATTACCAAAATCAGAAAGAAGAATTAAGTCATGGAAAGATTTACAATCATGATATTCTTTATTAACTGAAAAAATGTGGCACTGGGAATAGTGCCACATTTTTTTGTGCATTTTAGGGATGGACCTTGAAATAACTTTCGGAATTTCTTGAATTTTGCGATATCTTTTGTTACAATTAATGCAACGTTAAACAAAAGGAGTTTATTATGGCGCAGCTTTATTTCAGATACAGCACCATGGGTGCCGGCAAAAGCATAGAAGTACAAAAGGTTGCATTTAATTATGAAGAAAGAGGACAAAACCCTTTAATATTTACATCTTCATTGGATAACAGATTTGCCAATGAGGGAGTTGTTGCATCAAGAATGGGCCTTAAAAGAAGAGCTATATCAGTTAATGATGAAATGAATATGTTTGAAGTTGTAAAGGAATATAATGATTTGTTCGGTGTTGATGCAGTTATAATCGATGAAAGCCAATTTCTATTAAAACAACATGTTGAGGAACTTACAGATATAGTTGATGAATTAAATATTCCTGTTATGTGCTATGGGCTGAGAGCTGATTTTAGAAATGAATTATTTGAAGGTTCATATTGGCTTTTAGCATTGGCTGATAAAATAGAAGAAATTAAAACTATTTGCTGGTGTGGCAAGAAAGCATTAACTAATGCCCGTATTATTGATGGAAAAGTAGTATATACCGGAGAACAAATTTTTATAGGTGGCAATGAAAGCTATATTCCTCTTTGCCGTAAGCATTATAAGCAGGGCAAGGTTATGCCCTACAAGGAAAAAAGCGAAGACTTGATAATGAGATATGAAAAATTAAAGAAGCCTAATATAAAGTATAAAATAAACGCAGTTTATTTCAGTGCAACAGGTACAACTCAGAAGACGGTAAAAACGTTAGCTGATGAATTATCAATAAAATTTGATGAAAAAACAATTAATTATAAAGATGTTACTTTACCAGCCAAAAGAGAAGAATCTCTGCATTTTACAGATGAGGATATAGTAATAGTTGGAATACCTGTATATGCAGGTAGGGTGCCTAATGTATTATTGAATTACTTGAAAAATAATGTAAAGGCTGACGGTGCAAAAGCTGTTGCCCTCGTGCTTTATGGTAATAGAAATTATGATGATGCCTTAATTGAACTTAAGGACATATTGGCTATGAATGGCTTCAATGTTATAGCAGCGGGAGCTTTTATAGGAGAGCATTCATTTTCAAATATATTGGCAAAGAATAGACCTGACGAAAAGGATTTGGAGAAGGTTTGTGACTTTGCTAAACAAATTTATACAAAAATTTGTTCAGATAATTTGCAATTACCGCTTATTATACCAGGCAACAAGGATTACAGACCTTACTATAAACCAAAGGACAAAAACGGAAATTCAGTTGACATTCGAAAAGTAACTCCAAAAACCAACAGTGACTGTACTGACTGCAAGCTTTGTGTTTCAGTTTGTCCCATGGGTTCCATTGATTATGATGATGTTGCTAAGTTAAACTACATTTGTATTAAATGTGGTGCCTGTATTAAAATTTGCCCTGTTAGTGCAAAATATTACGATGATGAAAGTTATTTAAATCATAAACATGAATTAGAAGTTGAATTTGCAGAAAGAAAAGAACCGGAAGTGTTTCTGTAAAAAGAAGGAGATGCAATATGAAGAGTGTATTTTTCTATGATTCAGATATTGGCAAAATAGGTATTGCAGAGGATGGACAGGCTATAACAAATATATTTTTTGAAAAAGAAGAGGCAGTGAATTTTGAAGTTTTAGAAACTCCTTTAATAAAGGAAGCACATAAACAATTTGAAGAATACATAAATGGAAAAAGAAAATTGTTTGATTTGCCAATATGTCCATCGGGCACAGAATTTCAGCAGAAAGTGTGGAATGCTTTGAAAGATATTCCTTATGGGGAAACTAGAAGCTATAAGGATATAGCTCTTGCAGTAGGTAATGAGAAGGCATGCAGGGCTGTTGGTATGGCAAACAACAAAAATCCCATTTCAATTATTATACCCTGTCATAGAGTAATAGGAAAAAACGGTAAGTTAGTAGGATATGGGGGAGGACTGCCCATTAAAGAGTATTTATTGAAATTGGAAAAAGAAAATATATAATTAAATATTTCTAGTTAAGATATTTTAATTTGGAATATTAGGAATAAAAAGGAACTTCCTGTCTATAATATTAAGGATAGGAGGTTTTTTCCATGAACGGTATTCAAAGAAAAATCAGTTTAAAAAGCATTTTTGAGAATTTTAAAATTAACAAAAGATCTTCTTCAAAAGACGAAATGTTCACAAATATAGAAAGCGCAAAAAAAGAATGGGAAGATGCAAAAAATATTTTTGAAAATGTTTCACAGCCTGACTTAGTGGATTATGCAATTTACAAGGTAGAAGCTGCAGAACAAAAATATGTATATCTTTTAAAACAATATAAGAGTAATAACTTCAATTGAAAGAAAACGGGGACATATGCGTCCCCGTTTCTTCATTCATCTATATTCATTCTTCCTTCTATACTAATTCCTGATCTAATGAATTAAATGCTTCAGAAGTAAAGAATTCCTCCAATGTTATTTCAAGCCCATCGCAAATTTTTTTTATTAAGACAATTCCAATATCTTTTCTATCACTATTGAAAACACTATATACTGTGGATGGTGTAATACCTGATAAGTTAGCAAGTTTATTTACGGCCAAGCCTCTTGTATTACAAATTTCGTTAATCCTGTTTATTACTGCCTCTTTCACAAACATATGTCACCTCCGATTAGATAAAAATTATGATTTCATTGTATCACAAATTCGCAGAAACGTATACGTTATAGCGTAATTTACTAATAAAATTTCATAATCTCTTATAAATTAACGCTATTGCAAATTTATTACCACTAAAACTGAGTAAATATTATATTTATGGATACATATTTATGAAATCCTAAAGTGATTGATTTTTTTCTGGATTAATGTTAAACTAGTCAAAATATATAGAGAGAGTGATTACATGATAGCAATTGATGCAAAACAGGTTATTAACAAAAAAGACAAGCTGTATGAATTAGATTATATAAGATTTATTGCATGTTTTGCAGTTATGATAGTTCATATAACAGCAACGGGGGTTACTGAGTATATTCACGGAAGTTTTCCATATACATTAATGCTGCTTATTAACAGAAGTTTAAAATTTACTACTCCAGTTTTTATTTTTTTAAGTGGTGTTACAAGCTTTTATAGCTATAGCAAGAGAAATAGAGAATTTAATTATATTGAATTTCTTATAAAAAGACTTTCGAAAGTATTAATTGCTTATTTTGTTTGGTGTATTATATATTATGTAGTTTATATGCGCCTTGGATATTATGCAATGGATATTAAGTTTTTCCTTAAAAGTGTGTTGCAGGGAACAATATCCTATCATCTTTATTTTGTAATAATAATTGTACAGATGTATATTGTAGGTCCTTTATTTTACTTTATATTGAAAAAAACTGATAAAAAGGTAGCAATATTAATATTAGCAGGTATTGTAACCTATATATGTGCTGAATTTATAAGGTTTGATTTATCGGATAGATTGTTTTTAAAATATATGGTATTTTATATGTTAGGTATTTTTCTTACAATGGAATATGATAAATATCTGATGTGGATTAAGAAAAATAAAATGTTTATTATTGCAGGATATATAGCAATGAGTTTAATTTACGCTATTGTAACATATTATGATTCTGTGTTTAATACATTTGTGTGGTTTGTATTTTCGTCGGTTTCAGTATTTTTTGTATATTTGGTTGGATTGTTTATGAAGGAAAAACTAACAAATATTTATAGCTTTATAAAGGTGTTTGGTCAAAGCTCTTATTATGTTTATTTAATGCATCCGCTGATTTTGACAATTATGACAATATATGCACAAAATAGTTTTTTATCAGTTACTAATAAAATACTTCTTTATGTATTTACGGTAATACCTATTACGGTAATTTCTTGTTTAACATATACTCTTATAAGAAACAAATTAAAAAAATCGAAAAGGTCACCTGTAACTTCAAATTAAAAAGGATTTATGCCTGGCATAAATCCTTTTTAATAGAATAATCTTAAAGCCCGATGTTTCGCTGAGCTGAAAGTGCACTTATTTATTTCTATCTTTCTCGTATTCTTGCATTGCTTTTAATGTTTCATCTAACAAATAATCTAATTCCCAACCTAACATATCGGCACCAGTTTTTATAGCTTCTCTTGAACAACCTGCTGCAAAGCTTACTGTTTTAAACTTTTTCTTTAATGATTTAAGCTCCATATCCAAGGTGCTTTTTGAAGGACGCATTAATGCTGCTGCACCAATTAAACCTGTTAGTTCATCAGTTGCAAAGAGAACTTTTTCCATAAGATGTTCAGGTTGTATTGTAACGGCTGTAAGTCCATAACCATGGCTAGCGGCTGAATTAATAATCTTTTCATCTACCCCTTCTTGTGTCAATATTTCTTGAATTTTAACACAATGCTCATCAGGATACATTTCAAAGTCGATGTCATGCAATAAACCTACAATTCCCCAAAATTCCACTTCATCTTCAAAACCTAATTTTTTTGCGAAGTGTTCCATTACAAAGCCTACTGTATCTGCATGTTGTAGATGAAATTCATCCTTATTATATTTCTTCAACAATTCCCAAGCTTTTTCTTTTGTGATTAAATTCATTATATCCCTTCCTTATCGTAATTTAATTATATAATTTTAACTTATTTAGCAGAACATGTCTATAGAAATAAACTTTTATTAAATATTTTTTTCGGTTTGACAATTAATATACATAATGTTAATATTTATTTATCATAAAAATCATATTGAATTTTAAAGTTATGTAATAATATTAGCAACATTATAAAATGACATAAATCGCAAATGCAACGAATTTCCGATTGTTTGTTAATTAATTATTTATATTGATTTTTATGAAATATTATGCTACAATTTCGGAGTAATTAGTATGAAAGATAAAAAAAGAGTCCAATCAATTGACAGAGCGGTATCAATTTTAGAATGTTTTAATGATGAGAATAAAGACTATAAATTGTCAGAAATTTCTGAGAGATTAGATTTGAATAAAAGTACTGTCCATGGTATTATAACAACTCTTAAGTATCATGGCTTTGTGTCTCAGGATGAAGAAACACAAAAATATAAATTAGGCATACGATTTATTGAATTTGGAGATTTAGTATCAAATTCACTTAACATTAGAAACGCTGCCTTACCCATCATAGAAGAAGTATGTAACAGAATTGAAGAAACGGTACATGTAGCAATGCTTGACGGACTTGATATTGTTTGGATAGAAAAGAAGGAATGCACCAAGTCAGTAAAGACTTCAACAAGAATAGGGTCAAGACTGCCGGCATATACAACTGCAGATGGCAAAATAATTTTGACTTATCTAAGTAAAGATAAAATTAGAAGTTATTTACCTAAAAAAATTCCAAAGTTTACACAAAATACCACAACAACTAAAGTTGAGTACTTTAAAAGAATGGAAGAAATTAAAAAAGTTGGATATGCAATTGACAATGAAGAATTTGTCGAAGGAATAAAGTGTATAGCAGCACCTATATTTGATCATAATGGAAACGTTAGATTTTCTTTAAGCACCACGGCACCTGCTTTTAGAATGAATGAAGAAAAAGTTATGGAATTAGTTGTAATAGTTAAAGAAGCAGCAAATGAAATATCACGTAGAATTGGATATAAAGAATAAATATGTAAATAATATTGGGGATTGTTGAGAAGCAAATCCTTTTAAAAACAGTATATTTGAGAACGTCGTTTGGCAATACTGAACAAAATTCGAAAAAAACTAACTTTTTTATAAAAAAAGTGTTGACTACTACGACTCAATTTGTTAATATTGTACCGAATTCGATTACAGTTATAAACAGCAAAAGCTGATTATATATAAATTAAAGATTTTATGGAGGAAAGAATGAAAAAATTATTATCAATAGTGTTGATCTTAGCAATGTCTGTATTTGCTTTTGTGGGATGTGCACAGGATCAACCAAAGGCTCCGGAAACACCAGTAGTTGAAGAGCCAGTAGTAGAAGAACCAGTTGTGGAAGAACCAGTTGTGGAAGAACCAGTAGCGGAAGAACCATTAGCTGAAGGTGCTGTTAAAACAGGCTTAGCAGTTGTGTCATCTATAGAGAAATCAAAAGATGCAGGGGAAAAAGACGGAACTGCACAGACCGATTCAGTAATTGTTGCAGTAACTGTTGACAAAGATGGAAAAATAGTGCAAACTGTAATAGATACAGCTCAAACTAAAATCGCATTTAGCGCAGAAGGTAAAGTTTTAACTGATTTAACGACTGTATTCGCATCTAAGCAAGAACTTAAAGAAGAATACGGAATGGGCAAAGCTTCAACTATTGATAAAGAATGGTATGAACAAGCTAACGCTTTATCTGCATATATAGTAGGCAAAACAGTTGAAGAAGTTAAAGGTATTGCAGTTGATGAAACAGGAGTTCCAACTGAAGCTGACTTAGTTTCATCAGTTACTATAAAAATTAACCCTTATAAAGAAGCTATCGAAAAAGCTGTAGCAAATGCTCAGTACTTAGGAGCAGAAGCTTCTGACAAATTAGGATTAGGAGTTGTAACTACAATTGCTAAATCAAAAGATGCAACAGCTGACGCTGAAGGAGTTGCACAAGCTTATACAACATATACTGCAGCAACATTTGATGCAGATGGAAT
>DATESJ010000187.1:0-6521 GCA_035270885.1 Sedimentibacter sp.
TGTTAGTTATTACTCACAACAGATATCTATTGAATCATTGTTTTAATAAGATTTTACACCTTGAAAACATGGAACTCCAGGAATTTGATGGAACATATATTGATTATAACTTCTCATTACTTCAAACTAAAATTGAGTTACAAGAGCTTGCTGCTGCTGATGATGAAGAAATCAAAAGAAACGAGCTTCTAATCAATAAATTAAGATTTATAGCAACTGAACTTTCTGATTCTTCTAAAGGAAGAGCTCTAAAAGCTAGAGTTAAAATTCAACAAAGATTACAAAACCGTAGGATTAAAGCACCATTCGTAGATATTAAGCAGCCGAATATCTTTTTAGCTACTAATAATAAAATCGAAGAAACCACCGCTTTAAAAGTTACTGATTATAGTGTTACCTTTGATGAAATACTATTAGAAAATGTTAACTTTGAGATTAATTCTACTGATAAAGTAGCTCTTATTGGTCCAAACGGTACAGGGAAAACAACTTTATTAAAAGACATCTATAAAAACGATCATGATTCCATTGAAATACATGGTGACATTAAACTTGCTTATTTATCTCAAGATCAAGGAGAAATACTAAATGAGTCCAATACTATACTTGAAGAGTTTGTAGATGTTGGATTTGAAACCTATCAAGAGATAAAATCGTATCTTTCGGATTATTGTTTTAACGAAAAATTAGTTAATCAAAAGATAGAATCTTTATCAGGTGGAGAAAAAAACATACTGCAATTAGCTAAAGTTTCAGCTATGAAAGCAAACATGTTGCTTTTAGATGAACCTACCAGTCATTTAGATACCTATTCACAAATAGCACTTGAAAGGGCCATTAAAAATTATAATGGTGCAATTTTAATGATTTCTCATGATTACAGTTTTATTGTAAACTGTATGGATTATGTTTTAATGATTGAAGATAAGACAATTAGAAAAATGAGTATGCGAAAATTCAGACAGATGATTTATGCCAAACATTTTGATAAAGACTATTTAGAAATTGAACAAAAGAAAAAGTCCGTGGAAACAGAAATAGCATTAGCATTAAAAAACTATGATTTTGAGTTGGCAAAAACTTTATCTGAAAAATTAGAAGAACTAATTAAGTTACTTTAAATTGACACAAATCCAAATATATAAAATTTTTAAGTATAATATTTGTTTGGTTGGTTAATATAATATTGCTTATTGCTTTTGAAAAGAGAGGGTTGATTCTATTGGACAGATTGAACAAAAGCAGCACTCCCGATTTAACAAAAGTTGATAAATTAGATGTGATTAAAATAAGAAGAGATGGTCAATACAGTTTAACCAGTGATATCAACGGTAAACTAAATCCAAATCTAAATTTACTTTCTAAGAAAGAAAATCAAAGAATGGAAAACAAAAGTATTGTAAATAACAAACCATCTCAGTTCGGACCGATTTTAGGCGTTAACTTTCACAATATCAAAAAGTAATAAGCTCAATAACCGGTGATGTAAAAAATCACCGGTTACTTTATGACCTAACCCCATTTCTCAGAGTGTTTTTTCTGTGAAATGGATGGTAGGTCAAACGCACAAAATTCCCAATTTATGCGACGAAAGGAGCTAATAAATTGGTGAATTTCCCTGCGCCTCTAATTTATTTATATTCCCCTGCTCTCTCATTGAACACATTTCATTTCTTCTCATATAATAAATAAAATATCTATGGGAGGTTAATATGATTAATAATATAGATAATGAACAAAGACAATGCTTGACTATTGGAAGGATTGCCCCTGACTTTACAGCCCAAACTACAGAAGGTCCTGTAACAATGTCACAGTTTAGAGGCAAATGGGTATTGCTTTTCTCACATCCCGGGGACTTCACACCTGTCTGTACATCTGAATTCATAGCATTTGCACAGCTTAATGAAGAATTTGTAAAAAGAAATGTTCAGCTATTGGGCATAAGCATAGACTCAAATCCGTCTCACTTAGGTTGGTTTTACGACATTTTGCAAATGACAGGTATAGAAATGCCTTTTCCTCTTATTGCTGACAGAGATGCAAATGTAGCAGAACTTTACGGTATGGTTAATCCAGATAGAATTTATGAACAAAGCGTAAGGGATGTCTTTTTTATAGACCCTAATCAAAGAATTAGAGCAATATTAGCTTATCCAGCAACAAACGGTAGAAATATGTATGAATTATTAAGATTAATTGATGCATTGCAGGTTTCAACTACATATGGTGTAAGTACTCCTGCAAACTGGATGCCGGGAGACCCTGTTATTGTACCTGTGGCTCAGACTCTTGATGAGGCAATTCTAAGAGGTACTGATCCTGAAAGTTTAGATTTGAATTGCTTTGCTTGGTGGTATTGTTTTAAAGACATATCAGAGTTAACCCCAGTAAATCCATAAATAAAAATAAAGACAGGGGCACTAAGTCCCTGTCTGGTAATTCTAAACTAAAATCCTAAAAATCTCAATTAATCCTCAGGATTTACTTCAACTATTATTGGTAATATCATTGGGCTTCTTTTTATTCTTTCATAAATGAAGCTACTTAAAGAATCCTTTATTATCATTTTAATATTGTTCCATTCTTTAACCTTAGTGTCATCGCATTTTTCTAATGCTTTTCTAACTACGTTCTTTGATTCTTCTATTAAATCAATGTTTTCACGTACATATATAAATCCTCTTGAAACAATTTCAGGACCTGCAAGAACCTTTCCTGTCCCTTTTTCTGTAGATAATACAACTATTATCAATCCGTTTTCAGAAAGAAGTCTTCTGTCGCGAAGTACTATATTTCCTACGTCTCCCACTCCTAAACCATCAACAAGTATGTTTCCTGATATAACAGTAGAATTTTTTACAATAGACTTTGAAGTTAATTCAAATACGTCACCATTGCTTCCTATAACAGTATTACTCTCAGGTACACCTAATTGATTTGCTAACTTTGCATGCTGCATCAAATGTCTGAATTCACCGTGTACAGGTATAAAGAATTTAGGTTTTAAAAGAGTAAGCATAAGCTTAAGTTCATCTCTTCTTGCGTGACCAGATACATGAACCTGTGTCAAAGCATCGTAAAGTACATTTGCTCCTTTTTCATAAAGCATATTTATTACTCTTGAAACAGTCTTTTCATTTCCCGGTATTGGGTTAGCTGAAATAATTACTAAATCTCCAGCTTTTATCTGAATTTTTTTATGGTCATTATTAGCCATTCTTGTCAATGCAGACATTGGCTCTCCTTGACTTCCAGTAGTCAATATTACAATTTCACTATCTTTAAGGCTTTTTAACTCGTTAACATTTATGATTGTTCCTTCCGGAGCATTTAAATACCCTAATTCCTGTGATACCTTTATTGCATTTATCATACTTCTACCAGATATTGCAACTTTTCTTTCGTTAACAACTGCAGCATCAATAACCTGCTGAAGTCTATGGATATTTGATGCAAAGGATGCAACGATTATACGAGAATCACAGTTTTTAAATATTTCCATGAATTTTTGGCCAATAGTTTTTTCTGATTCCGTGAAACCAGGTCTTTCAACATTAGTGCTGTCAGACATGGCTAATAGTACGCCTTTTTTCCCAAGCTCAGCAAATTTTCCTAAATCGATAACCTCTTCATTAATGGGAGTGTAATCAATTTTAAAATCCCCTGTATGAACTACCATGCCTATAGGCGTATCTATAGCAAATGCTACTGCATCTGGTATACTATGATTAACTCTTACGGGTGTTATTTTGAAACAACCCAAATTGAAGGTTTCTCCTGCATTAATTGGATTTAAGGATACCTCTTCTAATTTATGTTCTAAAAGCTTGTTTTCCACAAGACCTAATGTAAGTTTTGTTCCGTAAATAGGCACATTTAATTTCTTTAAAAAATAAGGTATTGATCCTATATGGTCCTCATGACCATGTGTCAATATAATTCCCTTTACTTTTTCTTTGTTCTTTACTAAGTATGTTATGTCTGGTATTACTATATCAATACCTAACATTTCATCTTCCGGAAAAGCCATTCCGCTGTCTATAACAATAATATTGTTATTATATTCAATAACGGTTGTGTTTTTTCCTATTTCCCCAAGTCCCCCTAAGGGTATTACTTTTAATTTATGTTTCTTTTCTGCCATCTTCATTCTCCTTATCTCTGCATTGTGCACAGATTCCGGTGAATTTGACCACGTGATTTAATATTTCAAAATTGTATTGTTTTTCTATTATCTCTTCCAATGAGTTCATAAGGTCTTCTTTAACCTCTATGATTTTGCCGCATTGTTTGCACAATAAATGATGATGCTGATGTACTTCATTGCTATATGGTGATAGTATTTCATATCTGGAACACCCGTCATCAAAGTTATGCTTGTAGACGAGTCCTATTTCCTCAAAAAGCAGAAGTGTTCTGTAAATCGTTGCTATTCCAATTTTAGGGTATTTGTTTTTAATAAGGTCATATATTTCTTCCGTAGATAAATGTTTATCTTTATTTTCAGAAAGAACTTCATATAGGATTTTACGTTGAACGGTTGTTTTGAAACCATTTTTATCAAGCAATTCCCTTAAATAATCTGTCAAATATAACACCCCCTAAATTCTAATAGTTAAATTAAATCATCAGCTATTCCTTCATACATTTCTTGCACTTCTTTTATTTCCTCTTCGTCTTCAACTTTAACGAGGACAATGCTTCCGTCATCGCTTTCTTCAACATAATAAATCATACCCTCTTCAGAGTCGATTTTATGAAGAACTGCATATAAAATATCATCCATGTGAAAAGTAGCTTCTACAATTAGCTTTTCTAACTCTCCATCTTCGTTTATCAATTCAATTATATTATCCATATTATCTCCTTTGATTATTTATACGCTGCATATAACTTGACAGAATTTGACCTGCGGCTAATTTGTCGATAACTTCTTTTCTTTTTTTTCTTTTAACATCAGCATCTATTAACATTCTTTCCGATATGGTTGTGGTAAATCTTTCATCTTCAAGTTCCATAGGTAGGTCAATATGTTTTTTCATCTTTTCTATAAATTCCAGCACTTTTTGTCCCTGTATTCCTATAGTTCCATCTAACATTTTTGGAATACCTATTACAATATGCGTAACTTGGTATTCGTCAATTATTTTTTTTAATTCTTTTAAATCATTTTTTATATTTGTTCTTCTTACGGTTGTAACGCCCTGTGCAGTAATCATCAATAAATCACTGACAGCAACCCCGATAGTTTTATCGCCCACATCCAAACCCATTATTCTGTCCATAGAAACCTCACACAATTTTGATATAAAAATCCGTGCATTCACCTGCGCAATAACTGCATAAAACACACTTTTCCATATCGACAACACATTTGCCATCTATTATCTGGAGTGCATTTTGTTTACATTTCTTGGCGCATTTTCCGCATCCAACACACCACTCTTCTATTACGAGAGTGCGCTTTTGATTTCTTATTTTATTTTTTATATTAATATCTAACTCATTGTTTTCTAAATAAGAGATATTTGCATCTATTTCCTCAATAGTGCTCATACCTATTGCTATGGAGTCAACATAACTTAAACTGTTAACATATTTAAATGCTTTTTCTGTCTCGTTTATTAAATGACCGCCTCCATAAATTTTCATTGCCATAATAAATTTATTATGTTCTTTTGCTTTTTTAACGGCTTCAGACATATCGTCAAAAGTACCGTCTTGAATTCCAATGCCTTTGTAATTAAACAAAGGAAAAACAAATTCTATTTCTTTAAACTTTAGTGAGTCCCTCACTGCTTCCACCCTATGTGTGGAAATTCCAAAATGTTTGATTATTCCTTGCTCTTTATATTTCATGAAACGCTCTACAGCCTGGTAGTGTCCTATAAAATTGTTTGCGTTATCCTGTTCATGAAGCATAAAAACATCTATATAATCTGTGTTCATTTCTTTTAATGCTTTATTGATACTATATTCTGCCGTATTCTTGTCATATGCATAACTTTTTGATGCTATGATTAGTTTATCCCTGTCTTTTTGTTTTATGAATTCTTTTAAAATATTATAGTTATCATAAAGCTCAGCTGTGTCAAAAAAATTTATACCTTTTCCGTATGCGTAATTAAGTAGTTTTACTTTGTTTTCATCAGTATCGAAATTTTGAAGATTGCTTAATGAAAGTGTTCCATAACACAGCTTTGATACATTTTCTTTTTCAAATAAATTTATGTATTCCATATTTTATGTTTCTGTCTTTGCTTGTCATCCTCAGCCAAGGATTTCATCACCAACTGTTCGGTTCAGATGACACAGCTTAAGCCTAATCTTAACATAGCAGTATAACAATATACTGCTATGTGCAAGGACAGAGTGTCCCCTACATACCTATTACATTTAGGTAAACGTTTAAGATTTCTTCTAACAGTTCGTCTCTTTCTATTTTTCGTATTAAACTTCTTGCATTGTTATGATTAGTTACGTAAGTAGGATCCCCGGATAGTATATATCCTATAAGC
>DATESJ010000188.1:0-7175 GCA_035270885.1 Sedimentibacter sp.
ATTTATGTTACCGCATTGCTAATAGCGGTGAGGATACTTTGTGTTGGTATTATGCGATCCGACGCATATACGGATTTGGTCTATGATCGTATAGTCATAGCAGTCACCGCCCACGTTCTCTCTCATTAGATTACTTAACGATTTTGTGTGAAATGCACTAAAATCAATGGTTCCAGTTGTGCAAAAATACAATTGTCCCACACATTTGTGGCTATTTTACACATTTTTGAAGCATTTTAACAAACATTTTCTGTTAATATTGTATAAAACGTTTAAAAGAATTGACTTATTTTTTTCTAGTGTTGATAATAAATTGTCTTTTTGTCCAACCGTTCTTTTACTTATGCAAAATGCTCTATCTAATAACCATGAAAATAGTCCTATGTAATTGTAAGATATATTAACCATCTGTATATCACGTAATAGCATTTCAAAATCGTTTCTAAGTAAAAAATACTCACCATCAACACTATTTACATTATAGTTATATATACCCAATGAATAATTTTGTATAAGTTCTTCAACTTTCATAGATTTTCTAAATACATCTCTTTTTTCTATAGAATGTCTAATAAAAAAATATGACATTGGTAAAGTAATATCTGAATTTCTAAATTTTCTTAAATTTAAATCATATAAGCAGTTCATTGGACAACATAAAGAGTAATTTACTTTTTTAATGTTAAAGTCTTTTTGAATTAAACTCCAAAATGCCGGATATCCATTTTCTTTTATGCCCATATTAGATTTTAATAGTCTGATTTCACTTGTAATGTCAATGTCAAAGCGTCTTTTTGCATTATCTATAGCCGCCTGTGCTATTACACTCAATATACAAACGTAATCATTATATTTTGAATCTGTAAAATTACAGCTATATGTTTGTGCAATTTGAGCCAAATTACTTGAACCACCAATATCCTTTTGAGAATTTGATAATGAGTTATCTATTTTTGCAAAATCATCCATTGTACTACAATACATATTTTTTTCTTTTGGAATATTGTTTACTATAGTGGGATAGTTAATATAACAATTTTTTGCATGTGTAACGATATCTACCTGGTTAGTTGTATATCCACTATCGCTATCCATGTCGAGACCATTTCCACGATCTTGAATGTCTGAACCATTCATATTTATTGCAATAATTTGTTCACCTAAATTAAAGTATTTTCTAAACTTATCATTATAAACATTATGTAAATATATTAAATTATTTTTTGCGTTAAAAGGTGATCTAAAAAATGCAAGATATTCTCCGTCAATAAATCGCTCGGCATAACATTGAACAGTATCTTTTTCAAAATAAAATGTATCATCATTATCTACTGATTTTTCTATTCCAGTAGCTCCATACAATAGCATTGCATATGGTGAACCAACTATAACCAAGTTTTCTGCATTTTGAATAATCTTACCGGTTTTTAGATTGATTACATATGTTTGGATAATGAATTTTTTTCTATTTCTAAAATATTCGCTCCTGAGAAACTCTCTGTTTTGGTTTACTAAAGCAATTAATACCTCATAATCATTTGAGAAGTTCTTATTTTTTTCTAAATACTCCAAAAAGAAGTCATCATCTTGTTTTAACCTATTTACATATTCAATACTTTCTTTTACGACATTATCCATAATAGATTCATCAAGTGAATTAACCATCTGATAACTCATTTTTTGTACGTCACCTAGTTTACTTTGATGAGCCGTTTTTACAATACCAAACATACATCCGTTATCATAAACTCTATCGCACCAATAATCATAAGACTTATCAAATTTTAACCATTTCATTGCATTATCGGTTGTAATTAATTCAACATCTTTTACAAAATGTACATTACCAAACATATCCGTAACAGTAGCGGTCTGATATGTTTCACCAAAATAATCTTTAAAAAATTTCTGTATGTTTGTACTAAATGCAGCCATTTTACAAAAATGATGTCTTAATAATATATATCCGTTTCCCCATGAAGGAAATATGCTTGAATCAATTAATGCCTGTCCGTCAAACAAAGTATTTTTTAATTCATAATTATCAATGTGCTTTGCATAACAATGTCTTTGCTTATCTGTTTCAATACTTACCACATTAGTAAAAAATGTCCTGTCTATATCCTTTAATATCAAAATATTTTTAGGATTTATTTTTATTTTTCCTACTATTGCACTTGAAACGAGTGGAGCGTAAGCGCTGATTTCAACTATCGGAGCATTTTTCTTTGGCAGTTTAATTCCCATATATAAGAAATCTTGTGCTTTTTTATGTAATTTATCTCTAATAAACATACAGGAACCCTTTTTAGCTTTTCCAGTAGAACGATATAACATTTTATAATGGATTGTCTCTCTTTTATAAATCTCTCCATTTTTTCTACGAGATATATATTCAACATCAACACCACTATTATAAAATATGGTACGAATGTCTTCTTTTGAATACTTTATATATTTTTTTTCATTTGCCTTTGCTTCAGCAATTAGGTTCTCAATTTTCTTTCTTTTATTACGTTTTTTCTCTATTGGAACCTTATTTCCGTGAGATTTTGCAATTTTATATTCAGTTCTTGCCGATTTTGCTGTTTTATATAAATGATTAATTTCTTCTTCAAATGAACGAGATCCAAAATTAAACTCTAAGCAAATCAAATCTCTGGTCGATTCATTTTTCCATGTTTTTAAACCATTTTCCAATAAAAAGTCCATGAAAAGACTGTTTGTAAACATTGCATCTTTATACTCATAATGGTCACGTACTCCATTATTGTATTCAAATAGGGTACTAGCCTCTATATTCTTTATTTTTAAGCCATATTGTCCTATGTAAAACACACCCCCTATATTTAGTTTTTTAGTTTTGTGGATTTTAAAATGTTACTGTTTTGAGTAGCCGCCAAACTACTTTATTACTCAAATCTATATTTCTTTGATTTTTATTTCTTATTACCCAATGTGTATACAGTTCCTGATTGTGTAACAGCAACTCCATTGTTCAAATTAAAATCAACTAATTTGCTGGTTATTACATTATGACCGTCACATAATTCAGATGTTTCGTGATTAGCCATTGGATGACCATATACTTTACCAGCTAATTGCTGATAACTATTACCATTTAAATCCGTTCTTGTCATAAGTGTCCAATTTTCTAATCTTGCCATAATCTAATTCTCCTTCTGTAGTTTCAGAGCTGCTTCCATACATTCATATACTTTCTTTATATATTCAATTTGCTCTGTAAAACATCCATTGTTAATTAACTCAGATAATTTAGCAGTCACATCTACCTTTACAGTCTTAAAAGCGGATAGAAGAGTAAATTCTTGATCTGATTCTAATTCCATCATTATTCCAGCTTCTTTGTCACGAATATGTAAATCACATTTATACTCTGACTTTTCTTTATTTACCAGATTGATAAAAGCAACAACATAGTATTCGTCCTGGATTTGTATTTCTATTGGTGTTCCTAAATTTTCATATCGTTTCATATAACATCCTTTCTATTTTGAGTTGTATCTTATTTTTGTGTAAAATATCATTTAGCCTAACAAGTTATCACAAAGTACGGTAGAATTTTCTACAATAACGTACATCTAATGATTTCTGACTAGAAATGGTATCTTAGTTATTTTTATCTGCCCACATTTGTTTAAACCTTTTACTTGCTGCCTGTTTTGCTTCATCAGATAACTCACGTTTTTTTGCTCTAAATGATACCAATCCTTTATCTGCAATTCTATAAGTCTTTCCACGACCAGTATTAGCAGTAAGAGAGTACATATCAGGACTTGTTTGACATAGTTTATCTAATCTAGTCATTTGCGTTGAATCTGAAGTATATACAATGGCAAAATCCTCATCTCTCATATATGAAACATTCGTTTCTTGTTCATTAATAGCAACAGAATTACTCATTATAGTATCTTGAAAATTTTCATCTTCTATATATCCACTTTTATTTTCTGCCATTATTCATTGCCTTTCTTCTTGTTTTCATAGAGTTTCTGCAATTTCTTTTCAAAATTTATATCATTTGCTATTTTTTCGCCCATTACGGACATAGACATATATCCATCATAAAAATTACTTGCTCTAAAATCATATTCATTTAATAGTGGTGATCCACCAATATGTATGTTACTTAATTCTGTCTCTAATAATGTTTCCAATAATGTAAGCTCCTTTAATTTTCTTTAATTTTTGCATAATCGTTCTCCTTTTCTGGTGAAGTTATGACTTAGTTAATAGTTCCTATATTCAGTTGTAAGACGGCGGTCTGTTTTGTTTCCTACTTATTTATTCTCTGTTTGAAATTAAAAATATAATTAATTACTTCTGTTTTGTAATAAATCCTATATTTCCTGGAACATCTTCTTCAAAATATACTGATTTGCCATATACTTTTTGTAATTCCGTAATACAAATGGATTTATCTAAATCTTCTTTTCTCAAAGCAAATACATTTCTTGCCGGTATATATACATTTTCATTTTTAGAATCTTCTATATACATATCCTTTGCGACAAATATCAATTTCATTTCAGACAACGATAATATTGCATTCTCTATAGTTGTAATAGAAGAGATACCAATTCCTTTTTTAATTTGCTGCTTTGATGGATATGATACTTTTGGTAAATAATCCGATAAATCAGATCCAGACATTATGTATTGCTTAATGAATAAATAAACACCGGCTATAACAGATTTATTTATTGTTCCTGTTTTGGAGTTTACTATTTTTTCAAATTCAGCAATTGATAGTTGTACAAAATTATCTTCCGTATAAAAAATAGATTTTTCAGATGATAAGCAAAGTGTAAAAATAGAAGATGGTTGTATTTTCATAATATCCTCATTACAAGTAGCGAATCCTTTATCTATAATTTCTTCTTTGATTAACTTTCTGAAATCTAAATACGAAGAGTTATTATGTGATTTTGTAGAATATCCACATTCATCTATCAACTTATTAAGTGTGGTATTTATTTCTCCAAAATGTTCAATGTGTTTTCGCATATACATTACGACCAAATAATATTTAAGACCTGATATACCTAAATGTTTCTTAAAATCCTTTTTTGAAAATCCAACAGTTATAACAGATTTATCCTCTGTTTTGTAAAAAATACATGTTTCTATTGTGGTTTCTCCTTTCTGTTAATTTAATGGGGGAATTTCCCCATAAAAAACACCATATAGTAAATTTAATGGGGGAATTTGCCCAAAGAATTGATACACATGTTAAATCTATGGGGGAATTTTCGATTTTTTTGGTATAAAGTATAAATTATAATTATATATAAATTATAATAATATAAAAATTATAAACGAATTCGTATCCTAATCGGATACTCACCGAAAATCAAATCTTCCTTTTTTGAGTAGTAGTGGTTACATATTTTATTTCTCTTTTGGTTAATCATTTTCTTGAATTATTACATCCACTTTTTTTATGTCAAACATTTTTGCTATCAGGTATGATGTGTATCCATCCAGTAGAGTATTATGTTTATCCAGTATGATAGAAGATTGTAGTGGATTACAATTATTACCATATTTCTTGTTTACTCTAATCTTGTTTTTGTAATACTCATACTTGTGAGCTAGTTTCTCAGCTCTTGGTATACTTGATTTCATTTCCTGGCTAATTTTGATTCTTGATAATCTGATACTTTTCTGTTTCATTTTAATTTCTCCTTTAATGGTTTATATTGTTTATTAGTTACATTGGCGATCTGATATTTATTTCTCCGTTTGTAATGTAAATTTCTGCAAAATAAATAAGACATTATCCTCTTGTGGAAGATAACATCTTAGTGGTTAATTTCTATTTTATTATTGTGTGTAATTATTTTTGGGTATATTCTTGTGCTGAGATAGTGTTTCTAGTCGTAGTTTATTTGTTATGAGTTATAAATCAGAGGTTGATTTACATTTAGCGATAAAGTGTAGGGTAATAGATTATCTTTTAGAATTTGTTATTGTACTATGTAAATAAATGATATGTTTGACTTGTATGTATCTACCCAAAATTTTGCTAAAGCAAACCGTCCCTACATAGGGACTATTTTTATTGATACATATTATTATGATTATATGGATTATCTTATATAGGTATTGTAATTGATGAATTATTAGCTTATTGGATTGGTTAATATGATGATCTGATTGATTTTTATTTATGCTGCTTAAGGTGACTTCGATGAACGATACCAGTAATACGATTGTAACCATTGATTTTACTGGATTTGATTGGTGTTTTGGATGTAATTTGATATGTGAATTTGAGGTGAATCTTCCTATTATAGTAGGAGTTCGATAGAATGGCTTAAATTGGGGATTCTGACGTGATTTTCGTGTGATTTTGGACATTTTCGGTAAAATTAGAGGTAAATTTTTGGTAAGGAATGGCGTATTTGATGGGTTTACTCGAACTCACTGTCGAACTAAATTGGGTTATTTTTGGTAAATTATTGGAGTTTTAAATATTGGGAAACGACGTGTGAGTGATACAGATAGCCAGTTTTCCGGTGATCAAAGCATGACTCAAAATGTAAACTAACCCCCATATATGCTGACTTTCTCTTTCAGTTACGAATATGTTCATTTTACGTAACCTAATGTAAAGTAAAACTACTTGACAGTATAGCAGATCAAACTGTATTAATAGTACAATAAACCGTACTATATCATCAATAAAAACTGGTATGTAAAAATGTTCGATAAAAATTAATTTCGACCATACCACTTTAAAAATAATACTTCCACACTCGAAGTAAATATACTTCCATGCACGAACTAATATTAATTCGCATCTCGAAGTATTATCCATGATCCGAAACTGGTATATAAATATAGTAACAATTCCTATTATATCAAGCCTGTAAGTCAAGTCTGTAAGTCTATACCTATTCTATTTCTTGTCATGCTCATAATTCCATATGTCACCAATATTACAACCTAATACATCACATATTTTACATGCAGCATCAACAGGTATCTGCTTAATATTGTTGTTTACTATATTAGTAATTGTGCCAGGTCTGATCCCTGTCAACTCTGAAAGTTTAGTCTGTGTCATTTCATTTTCAGCCAGCAACACTCTTAGTCTATTTTTCAACATATTATACTCACTCCTTATCAAGATTACTATGATTAAATAG
>DATESJ010000189.1:0-5635 GCA_035270885.1 Sedimentibacter sp.
GAAATGTTTCTAAACTATTTAGAAACAAATGAAGCATACCAAGTGAAAATAATAAAAAGAGACAATAAATATTATGTACACATAACCTTTGAAATGAAAGAAAAAGTTCCGATATATACAAATGAACACGGAGTAATAGGAATAGATACAAACCCTGATGGATTTGCATTAACCTGTATAGATAATAAAGGAAATCACATATGGCATAAATACTTAAAACAGCATGAACTATTATATGCAAGAAGCAACAGAAGAAAGAATTTATGCGGTGAATTAGTAAAACAATCGGTAGACATTGCTAAAACAAATAATACCGGAATAGCAATAGAAGATTTAAAGTTCCAAGACGATAAAGATGTACAAAGAAAATTTGCACGAATAAAACATCAATTCATATACAAAACGCTACTAACGATGTTAGAAAGTGCCTGTAAAAAAGAAGGAATAGAAATAAGAAAAGTAAAACCGCAATTTACAAGTAAAATTGGATTATACAAATATTGTCACCAATATGGAATGGATGTTCATAACGGTGCAGCAATGGTAATAGGAAGAAGAAGTTATAGTTTTAAAGAAAAAGTACCTAAAATACTGAAAAACAAATTAATAAACAATATAGAAGAATTCAACAAGAAAAACGAATGGTCAAAATGGTCAATAATAAATAATATTATAAAAGGAAAGGTAGGTGAAAAGCCTGGTTTGTGGATTGAAAACAGAAGACGAATGCTAGGATTAGTATCTTAATATAAGAAAACTGCCAAAGAACACTAAGTTGAAAGGCTTTGGTAGAATAACATATTAGGAGCAGCTAACAGCTGCAATCTTGTTGAACTTAATTGAAAGGATCAATTAAGGCTATGCGAGATTTTAATGCGAGAGTATTAATCTTAGTGGTTGAATCCTGTGATACCACCGTCTTATTAATGGAATAAGATGAAAAAACACAATGTTATGAAATGTTATGTTTTTAGAAACCAGGAAGTAAATGCAAAATATAAAAACAAAACAAATAGTAGTAATGATTATAATGGGGATTTTGTCTTTTTCAAATTTTCTAGGGTTAAAAATTGCAGGTTTATCAGTTGTTATTGGAGTAGTGTTTTTCTTTATCAATAAAAGAAGCGAAAAGCTGTCAGACAAAGAGGCTGGACTAGATATAAATTCTATAAAAACAAATTTAAAAAGTAAAAGTATTTGGTTCTGGCTTCTATTACCTTTAATTATGGATGCCTTTTCTATAACAATTTCCAAACTGTTTTTGCCTGAGTATATAGAACATGTACTTGCAAGAACAGTAACTTTTGTATCTTTTGATAAAGTTGTAATAATGATAATACAGCTTTTAATACTTGCTTTAGGAGAAGAAATTGCCTGGCGTGGTTTTTTCCAAAAACATTTAAACAAAGTCTTTCCAATCACACATACAATAGTAATTTCGTCAATACTATTTGCTCTTGGGCATATTACAGAAGGCAATACTATAATAGTGTTATACGATATTTTCTTTGTTTTCATTAACAGTATTTTGTATGGAATTATATTTTATAAAACAAACAATGTTTGGCTTAGCACAATATCACATTTTGTTGCCAATTTATTTAGTATCATAGTATTAGTATTTCTACTATAGCAATTATCATAACAAGTTCTATATTTTCTATCATTTCTTATGGTAAAATAAGGTCAATAAGTATATAATGTGATTATAAACTTTGACATTGTGCAATCATATTTAGAGGTGATGCTGTGAAAATATCAATTGAAAACATTGACTATAATGAGGAAGAAGAAATTATCATCCGCTGTTATGAAGTAAATGATGAAATACTTGACTTGATGAAAAAATTAAAAACACAAGCTAGTAAGCTTATAGGCTATAATGATGAGTCTATTTATCAATTGAATCCATCCAATGTATATTATTTTGAATCAGTAGATAATAAAGTGTTCATCTATTGTAAGGATAAACTTTATGAGAGCAAGCAAAAACTTTATGAGCTTGAACAGATATGCGATCACAGAAAATTTTTTAGAGCATCAAAATCAGTAATAATAAATATTGCAAAAATATCCCACATTAAACCTTCATTAAGTGGCAGGTTTGAAGCTACTATGGAAAACGGTGAAAAGGTTTTGGTGTCACGTCAATATGTACCGGTATTGAAAGCTAAGTTAGGAATATAGAGGAGGTAAAATGATGAATTTGATAAGAGAATTAATAAGAGACTATTTTGTTATCTTTGGCATATTAATCATTGGTAGTGTTTTGCTTAATCCTCCAAACACGATAAACAGGGACTTTATTCTTTTAGCTATGGCATTTGCTGCAGTAGGAGATTTGCCAAGCATAGTGTTCTGGTCAAAGTCAGAACTTTCTGAAAGCAGCAGGCGAATGAGGAGTATAATCCATTTTATTCTGCTAATGACTCTTATACTTATTTTTGGTGGTATAACCGGCATTGTATCAGGATTTGAAGAATATCTAATTTTCGCTGTTGAGATTGTAATAATTTATGTAATTGTGAAATTTGTAATATATCAGGGTGATATGACAACTGCAAAAAAAATAAATGAAAAATTGAAAAATCTAAGGGAAACAGAACAGTAGAAATGGGGATAAAGTGAATATAGGTAGTTATTAATAAAACCCTCACTTGTTTGAGGGTTTTTATAATGTCACATATTGGCGAATTTGTTTTTGCTTATAATATAGGTGGAAATAATTAACTTTTTATAATATAATGATAATACAGTATTGTAAGTATGAGAATTTCATCAATATGGGGGGATTATATTGTATAAGAATTTCGATTATTTTATAAAGAAAATACCTGTTAATATTCACAATGATACAAAATCCATAATTAGCGAAAATATCGCTATATTCATACCTGATAAATTTGTTTTACATGAACAGATGATAGTGGAAGAATATCATTTTGTGATTTTTCATTCCACACCTCCACCAATCACCATAGATAAGAAACAATATTTATTTCAAAAGGGCAGTATTACTTGCATGACTCCAGGAAAGAAAATTATTGTTCATCCTTTTAGTAACCCATCACAATCAAAATATATGACCATCTGCATTAATAAAGGATTTTTTGAAAAGGTTTACAAACGATTAGGGTTAGAAGGTAAACCTGTATTTGTGAAAATTAACAATAAATATAGCCAACAATTATTAGAAGCAATTGAATCGCTAATATTTGAAATATTAAATTATGAAGAGACAAATCAATTAATGATTGAAAGTTTAGAATATCGCATAGCTATACAGTTAATGAGAGATTCTGAACTAATACCTACAGAATCATCAAATTATAATGATATATATATTGAATATGTCCAATGCGCCATAAAGTATATAGAAACACATTACAGCAGCAATATTAAGATTAAAGATATTTGCAATACAATATATGTTAGTGAGTCATATTTTCAAAGAATATTTTTAAAATATACAAAAATGACACCCTATCAATTTATAATGGATTGCAGATGTAAAAAGGCAAAAGAGATGCTTATTACATTGGACATACCTATCGAAGAAATAGCTAGAAGGTGTGGTTTTGTTAATATATCACATTTTTCAGCTACCTTTAAGAAAAGAGAAGGAACTACTCCGCTATCATATAGGAAGGATAATATGGGGCTTCAAAGGAAGTCTTAAATAACTTGAAAAATATTTAATAATTTTTGATTTAAATCAATTTAATATTATTTAATTATTGGTATAATAGCATTATCAGAATAAAGAATAAAGTTAAAGAAGGAGAATATATGTCTAAAACATTTAATGAAGTAAAGAAAGATTTATTTCCAACCTTGGAGAGATTTGTACCTGTTGTTGCACGAGTACATGGAGAGCATCATCCAGAATTTCATGAAGTTCGTAAACTGTTTGATTCGATCAACGGAAAAATAAAGGAAGCAGGATCAGAAAAACCTGAGCTAAATGATGAGTTTGTAAAGTTGCGTGAAATTACAAATAATTACGAAGTTCCAGGTGATGTATGTGAAAGCTATGAAGCTGTGTACAATATGTTAGCTGAAGTAGATGAAGCTTACAAAAATTAATAAGAAATAATTATAAGAAGAATTCCTCCAAAAAATATTTTGGGGGGATTTTCTAATTTAGCAGGAAAATGTTTTTATATGCAAAACAAATATTGTATGATAAAATGGAAAATAATGATACAAAGATATAAATAAGATTTAGGAGATGATAACAACATGAAATTCATAAAGAATATATATAAAGGATTGCTATCCTCCTTTAATCATCCCTATATCTCAGAAAAACTTTTAAACAATTTAAAAGGGCCCGTTTTATTGCATATAAGCGATACACCAGATGATATTTATAACTATATATTTAGATTAATTAATATCCTAAAACCTCAATTTGTTATACACACTGGGGATTTGGCAGATAATATAAAGCTTGGAAATAATAAAAATTTATTAAGTAGCTACCATAAAAGCGTAGCAAAGCTTATTGATGGGTTAGAGGAAAACGAATACTCGAAAATTTATTATGCATTGGGCAACCATGATGATTATGAAACTGTTAGTCATTTAACTAAGAGAGGAGTAATTCTCCAAGCTGATCCGTTTGTGATAAATGATTTTAGCTTCATAGTAAGTCATTATCACAAAGAATATCCTGTAGAATTTAACCTTTATGGCCATAGTTTTGAGCCGGCACATTATAAGCAAAATGAAACAATTGGCTTAAATGGGGTCTTAAACATCAATATAGTTGATTTGTCCACTAAGGAGGTTTTTCATTTAGATTATCCTATAGGTACAAATAGATTTAGGCGTATGGAAACAAAAAAAATTGGCTTATAAAATGGAAGGGGGATACAAATGCTATTATTTAGGATGGGTCCACGTTATTTGTTTTTTAGAACAGAAAACATTGATGAAACATCAAATTTTTTAGAAGTAAAGCTTGGTGGAGAAACTATAGACTTTATGGAGGGATTTGAGAAAGCATCAGAGAATAGCACCCTTTGCTTTATTACAGATACAAATCATGATAAGACTCGCGTAGAGGATGCAAAAAAAATTGTGCTTATTAATGATGTTGCCTCCGTTATATTATCTTCAATTATCAATAATAATGCATGTGATACGCTAAATAGGATTGATATGGGGCCATCATTTATAGTTATGCGAGCTGCGGGTAATGAAGATGAATTAGTAGACAAACTGAAAGAAATTTTTTCCGGTGAGGAAGTTAAATTAATTGAAGGAATTGGTATAGGGGAAAAGGACGATACTATCATTGCTTTTACCAATAAGGCAATTACCGGTTCTGTTGCTTCTTCAGATTTTTTGAATAAAATGATATTAATACATAAGCCATCAGCAGAGGTTCGAGAAAAACTTAGGTTGGAAGGATTAAGGCTTATTACTCAAAGTCTCAATGATAACCATTGGTTTGAATTAAGAATAAATATATACGATTCTGAAGGTAAATATCAGGAGAACTATGAAAGATTAATGTATATAATGTCAAAATTAGAAGTAGGTATGATTTTAGGGGAAAGCTGGACAAAGGACTATGCTGTCTTGCTTTATTCGGTCATGACCTACCAGGTAAGATTGTTTACATTTA
>DATESJ010000190.1:0-2866 GCA_035270885.1 Sedimentibacter sp.
TTGATATCACCTTTATGGGCAACCTGTATTGCTGTTTGAGCATGTTTATATAGCATTCTTCAGTCTCGCCTTCACAAAGCACAAGAATAATTTGTTTCATCTTTCTAGAAGAACGAGTACTTTGTTTTTTCATGTCATTTCTCAAACAGCTTTTTAATAGCTTCTATAGAAGACAATGTGTATGGAACAGCGTCAAAGCGCCCTTGTAAATAGCCCTTTTCAGCATCCATATTCTCACGGAAATCTTTGAAATCAAACAAAGAATAGAACTCTGTAGAGGCATCTTCTTTTTTGTTTGTAAAACAAATCTGGTCTCTTCTAAGTTTTTTTACATCTATTAAATTAGTATTATGGCTCGTAAAAAGTAGTTGAGCATTCTTTGAAGCATAAACCACGTTAAGAATAAACTCAGCTAAATCACTATGCAGATTTTCATCAAATTCATCTACAATAAGACTTTTCCCATTTTTACAAACATCAAGAAGAATAAGTAAAAGAGAAAACAATTGTATTGTACCGTCTGATTCTTCAGAAAAAAGATCAAATAGAATTTCTGGATTTTTTTTATGAGTGGTTAAATAGCGAACTATAATTTCTTGTTGCACTGAAGGAATACCAGGTATCACTTCTCTTCCAGCTTGAATAAATGCAGCTGCGGTAGGGATATTCATTTTTTGTTGCTTTACTGTAATATCTATGATGTCACTATCGGCCATTTTTAAAGCAGATAAAATCAATTCCTTATTCTCTTTGAATAAAACGACTGCATAATTATTATGAATTAATGGAAGCCCTATATAAGAATTTTTATAAAAAAAGCTATAGATTTTCTTTGCAAGTTCTCTATCCATCTGGCTCGCTCTACTAATAAACAATGTGTTTCGACTAGTACTTTGTGCCACATCCATTGGTTTTACAAAATGGCCTTCACTAAAGCTGTAAATTTCCTCTTTAGGCTTGCCGACTTTTTCTTGTCTAGTGAATATTTTTGCTTTACGCTTGCCAGGATAATAATAAAGACTTTCTGAAATTATCTCTTGAAGGGTAAGCGAAAAAGAATACTCGTATTCAACGCCATCTTGAATAAAATTGATGGAAAAAGTACTAGGCTTTTCAAAATAATTATCAAACTTAAAAGGCATAAAATTAAAAATGGAGCCATTATTATTAAGATGAGACTTAACAACGGTTTCGTAACAGAACCCAAGAGCCTTGACTATACTTGATTTTCCAGAAGCATTTGGCCCAAAAACACCAATCGTTTTAAGATATTTTTTGTTATCGTAAGTAAAAACGTTATCCGAAAGGTCCTTTGCTCCCTTTGTAGCAATGTTTTTAGCCCTAAAATCTACGGTAATTTCATCTTTTATTGAAAAGAAATTACTTAAACTGAATTTTAACAGCATAAAGTACCTTATTTTGTAGAATTGCTACAAATATAGGCTTTTCGGATTGAAGAAACAAGAAGAATATTAAAAATTACGTTTTTTATAATTTTTTTGAATATTTTCAAGGGAATTTACGAGCCAAAGCGTAACCACGAACGGTTCTTAGGATTTTTGTTTCTGGGTCCTGATAGACTCCCCAAAATCCAGTATACAGCGTAAGTTCAATTTTCTTACCAAAATATTCCCAGTTCACCGGCACAGAGTTTCGACCGGCGGTAAAGTGATCGTAATCTAGAGTATCATTCCATTCTGTGCGATGATTCAGACTAATGTCATCAGACCCAGCATACAAGGATTTATTCTTTCTGTATTCTCTCTTGTCGATATAAGGGAAGAATCGAGTAATCCAGCCATTGATTCCAGGAACAGAACCACTACCTTCCCCCCTCGGAACATACTTATAGATGCCTCTCCAGAATTCCATATCTATTTTTTTATTGTAAACATTAACGAACTCATCAAGGATAGGATTTACCTGTTCAGCCCACCAAGGCATATCAAGTTCTTTGGTAATCATATTAAAGTGTGCCTTTAAATTTTCCCAATCCTTTTTTTCGCCCTTGATCACCATTTTAGGGATTCCACATAAGGTCTTTATAGAATAAGAATAATATGCAGAACTTACGGCCATAACCATAGTTTTACTTACAAATCGATCCACATTCGTAGATGTAGAAAAATCAACGTTAAAGGATTTTCTTGTAGCGTTGGGTAACTTTTTGTACAAAGAATCGTAAATAGAACTGATGTTTTCCATCCATTGTTTACCTGGAGAATTCATAGTCAATGTGTTATCCGTGACCTTGATTGCAGTATCTGCATTTGTGCGCACAAACTTGTCTTTTAATTGATCACGATTATACTTGACATGAAGTCGAACACCATCCAAAATCATAAGCCAGATATCTTCAGGGCTAATTTCCATGGAGTAGTGGTATGCAAAAGAAGTACCTACCATAGCTACAAAAGGATGAGCATAATCTAAGCCTTCTTCATCAGTTATTCTTTTTATAGATTTGTCTTCAGTAAAATCGAATGCAATTACTTGCTTATAGCCTTGATCATATAAAACATGGATAGGCTTTGTCATGGATAAGTTGGCATCATACAAGACATAGGTAATGTTTGTCATGGAATAGTTCGGTGTATTCGCTTTCACCTTTGAGTCAATAATCACCACATCGGCAAAGGCAAAAGATGCAAACAAAAATAAAGTAAGTGAAATGCACCCAAATGATGGACACTTAAAGAGATAGTTTCTTTTCATTATTTAGCTACCCCCCACTTTCAGGAAAGATGACACCCTCATAATATAACAATTTGGGGCGTTGGAGGCATTTATGCCTAGTTATTCCAAATCCTTTAAGGCTAACATAGTCAAAAAAGTCACTAGTCCAAATGGAATTAGTTCGTTAGCT
>DATESJ010000191.1:0-2467 GCA_035270885.1 Sedimentibacter sp.
ATATTAAACTATAACATAAAACAGCTATTTTACATTAACATCTAACAATTTTTGTTTTCATATATTCATTCCCTTTCTCTGATAGTGAGGTGTGAATTGTCGAATTGACAGCTTGCATCTCACTAACCTACAAATTACATAATTAGCAAAGGCTAAGAGATTATATTCATATTTTATTTGATGGAGAGTCCCTGCCTTAGTGGGAAATAAAACAAATAAAAATGATTAGTACGAGTGACTAATTAATATGTATGGGGATGAAGGGTGGTTTATATGATGTAAAACCAACATCCAATAAAGTAGGGACTCTTTTAATGGGAGTCTTTTTATTATGTAAACATGAGAGTTTAGTCTTGGTTATATATCAGGGTAAAACAACTATCCTATAGAACCAGCAGTATAGCTTAAAGGTAAAGCGTGTCATTATGACAAGATGGTATATCAAAATTACCTACTGCACTCTTCTACGGAAGAAAATTTATAATGAAAGAAGGGTTTACACATAATTAAAATTAGAAAACATGAAGCCGAATATTTACGTGCTAATAACTACGGATGGGTGGTTAACTCAGGACATGGTACATATCGTAACTTGCTAATGGTTGAGGAGAAAAAAGCTTTGCTATTTTTAGAGAAGTACAGAAAGTCAATTGTAATTGATGAGTAATAAGTAATAAAAATACATTATAGAAGGGCTGTGAGTGTTATTGCCAAAAAGAAGTTAACTGGCGATGGAATATTTTTTACTGGAATGAATTCGTCAGATGTGACGGGTAGTTGTATTGTTGTTAAATATAATGGTAAACAAATTCTTCTTGAGATTGGATTATTTCAATCTAATGGTATTTTAGATGCATACAAAATAAATACTGCAAAGTTTAAATTTGACCCAAAAGAGATTGATTATTGTTTTATAAATCATCAGCATCTTGACCATCATGGACTTCTTCCAAGATTAATAAAAGAAGGTTTTAAGGGTAAAGTTATAGCATGTCATAAAGTTGCTGCATTTTTTGAGCCAATGTTAGTCAATAGTAGTTTTATTGTAGATTCAGAAGCTAGAATGCTTTCAAAGAAATTTAAACGTGACTACTCTCCTATTTATGCTGAAGATGATGTATATCGTGCTTTAGATTTTGTTTATGAATTTGACGAATATGACAAGGTTTATAAATTAGATGATGTAGTGAGTTTTAGATGGTATAGAAATTCACATTGTGTTGGTGCAAAACAATTACAATTAATTTTAACAGGACAAAATGATAAAACGTCAATATTATATACAAGTGATATTGGATCTACGAATAGCAAAAATCACTTTGTAGAGAATACAGAAATTTGCAAAGAGTTCAATAAAATTTCTATAATGGAATCTACATATGGTGAGAAATCAAGAATTAATAAAAAGACAAGAGATTTTGACATAGAGCATTTACGAGTTGCAATTAATACTGTAATGGAACGTGGTGGAAAAGTTTTGCTCCCCGCTTTTTCCTTCTCTAGGACTCAAGAGTTATTGACTACAATTTATGAATTATATCACAATGATAAAACATTTAATTATGATGTTGTTGTAGATTCAAAACTAAGCTGTGATATATGTGACTTATATGGTGAAGTTCTTACTGGAGATAATTTAAAACTATGGAACAAGGTTTACAATTGGGACAATGTTAAATTCATTCGTGAAAAATCGGATTCTATGACTTGTGTAAAAGATGAAAAACCTAAAATAGTAATCAGTAGCTCTGGTTTCTGTACAAATGGTCGTGTTGTTACATATTTACAAGAATATTTAAAGAATGATAAAAATATGATTATTTTTTCAGGTTATGTCGGTGGTGATAGTTCTTATTTATCTTACAGAATTAAAAACTTTAAAAATCATAAAACTTTATCTATTAATAAAAAGCAAATTCCTAATCGTGCTGATTGTATAACACTTTCAACCTTTAGTAGTCATACCAACCATAATGAATTAGTTGAAATAGGAAGCGAGTTAAATACAGAGAAAATTATTCTCGTTCACGGTTCAGAAGCTGCTAAAAATGATTTAAAAACAAGTATGCAAGAAGCTATATCTAAGAAAAACAAAACAACTAGAGTAATATGCAGTTCAAAAGATATGGTTGTGCATTTATAAAAAATATTAAGAAATCGGAGGTATTCTCCTATTGAAAAATAAAAACTTTATTTACGGAGTGATATTTGGTTTTGTTCTGATTCCGATATTAGATGAATTAACAAATTTAATAGTATCGTTATTTGAATTACCGAAAGCCACAATTACTAAAAAGATTTTAAAAGAGAATAAGATTATTGCTGATATACAAACGGACACAGAAAAGGTGGATGATGCTGTAGCTATTGGTTTTCATTACACACCAACTGATGAAGATTGGGACGATGAAGATTAACATCTATAGAATGTTTATTTTTTTATTACTAAAAATTGAGTATACAATCC
>DATESJ010000192.1:0-6999 GCA_035270885.1 Sedimentibacter sp.
TCGTTGCGATGTTTGTCCATAAAATATTATAAATAAAATGACACAGCACTATAAACAAGCAACAATGCCATAATAATATTAACTGTTCTTTCATTTTTAACAAGAAATTTTTGAAATACCGAGCCAAACAGAGCCCAGCTGCATGTGGATAAAAAACTTACCAATGGAAGAAATAAAGAGAATAAACTTAATGCTAAATAAGATTTGTAATAGGGAACGATAAAAGTTGACACAATAGTAATACAATATATAATTACTTTAACATTGACAAACTGTAACAATAACCCTGCAATGAAAGTATTGGTAGGGTTATTGCTTTCCTCTTCGCTGTGAGGCTTGCTACTATATATTTTCCAGGCAAGCCACAATATATATGCAGCTCCTATAAAAGTCATAATTGGTTTTATTGATGGAATTAGATTATACAAGGTAAGGCTTAAAAAGCTACTTAAAATCATTATAATTAAAAACCCGAAAAATACTCCTGCATTAAACCTAATACTTTTCTTAAACCCATATCTGCTGGCATTAGACATTGCCATAATATTGTTAGGTCCAGGTGTAAAAGTTGTTATAACAACATAAGATAAAAAGGCTGTAAAATTAGGCATAATGCACCTCACAATCTTTAATTACTATAATACAGCCTGCACTGGTCAAAGTCAATAAAGTATCCAGATAAAATCTTTTACTTTTTACGCAATTTTGCCCTCTCATATTGTAGTGGCCAAGATATTTCGTTGCTTAGTTCATGGTCTGCCTGAAGAGGCCAATATGGGTTTCTAAGTAAAGCTCTTCCTAAAAATATCATATCTGCCCTGTTATTCTGAAGAATTTCTTCAGCCATGTGTGGTTCAATTATCAATCCGCCGGCTATTACAGGAAGTCCTGTTCCTTCTTTGATAATCTCTGCAAATTTAACCTGATATCCTTGGAATGCTTTTGGAGCAACACTTACTAAACCACCAGAACTTACATTTATAATATCTACTCCTTCATCCTTTACTAAATTAATTAATTCAGCCAAATCCTCAGGATGATTTCCTTCCTCTACGTAATCTTCTGCAGTTACTCTTAGAATCAATGGTTTGTCGATAGTCCATACTTGGCGAACAGCTTGCAATATTTCCTTCAAAAATCTTGCTCGGTTAACAAGAGAACCGCCGTATTCATCTGTTCTTTTGTTTGTTACCGGAGACAAAAATTCATTTATAACATAACCATGAGCACCATGGATTTCAATTATATCATATCCAACTTCAATGCATCTTCTTGCTGCATCCCTAAATGCATCAATAACTGTTTTTATATCCTCTTTTGTCATTTCCAAAGGCAGTCTGTATTCCTCACTAAATGCTATTGGACTAGGTGCTATTATTTGTTCGTTTTCTGCTTCACACTTTCTGCCTGCGTGCGCCAACTGTACTCCCATTAATGCACCATTTTTCTTTACAGCTTCAACAATTTTTTTAAGTCCTTCTATTTGATTATCATCCCATAACCCTAAATCATTTGATGATATTCTACCTCTTGATTCCACAGCTGTTGCTTCCTGCAATATCAGACCCACTCCACCTATTGCTCTTGAAGTATAATGCACATAGTGCCAATCATTGGCGATTCCCTCATTATCTGCTGAATACATGCACATAGGTGCCATTACTATTCTATTTTTTATTTCAAGATCCTTAATTTTAAAACTACTAAAAAGCTTTGACATATTTTCCTCCTGATATATTTATCTACTTATAATTCATACCCAAATCACAATTTTATAAACAATTGAAAATAATTCGACCAAAAAAGGACCGTCCCCAGTCAAAATTATCTATATTGTCTATATGCTGCACTTTTGGAGGAATATCTTAATGTTGTTTTCTTCCTTTGCTTGTTCTACATTTGTTCTTCCCATCCTATCGCAAAAGCCTAAAAGTGCAACTTCATTTATATCCGTTTCTTCTTTCATTGCCTTTATATTAGCGAAATGCATATCTTTTACAACATGTAGTATTTGCATATGCCATCTTACAATATTTTTAACTTCTTTTATGAAGTTCTTATCTGTGGTAAATTCCTGAAGAAATTTTACACATAAATCAGCTCCTACAGTTTCATGATTATATGCTGTGATTTTCCCCTTTTTATTTTTTGTGGTTTCAGCTTTTCCTATATCGTGCAAAAGTGCTGCCCACATAAAAATTTTTTCATTTTGACTCTTATTTTTTAATTTGGCTGCCCAATCAAGAACCAGCATTGTATGATTCCACACATTGCCTTCAGGATGGTGAATTGGTGATTGTTCGGTTTCCTTAAGTTTATAAAGCATGTGAAAGGGATGTTCTTTAAACATTTTTGTGTTAACAATAGTATTAAGATAAATAGAAGGCTGTTCATCCAACAAAATATGATTGTTTATTTCATATAATAGTAATAATTTATTTTCATCATTTATTTCATTTAAATTTAAGTTCTTTTGTTTAAGCTGCATAATTACCTCTGTCAATATTTTTTAAATGTTTATAATGGTAACATTCCACCTTAAACATGCATTTATACTGTTATTTACTTGCTATAATTCCTCTTTAATATTTATTTAATTATTATTTCTAAATATTACTCTAAAAACTTAATAAACTGATTTGTTTTTCCCATTTTATATGCCAGAATTATCATATCTTTTTCTTCTTCACTGATAGTTCTATCATACATTTTTTCAAATTGTTGTATTAACTTTTCAGTATCAATAATTCTTTTTCTATTTCTTACTCTGATTCTTACATATGATGGATCGTAGATTTTAGGCTGAATCGATATATTGTATACTTTCTTAAAAACTTCAGCAGTATAATATGCGTCATATAATGCATTATGATATTTATGTGAAGAAGAGATATTTAACAATTCAACAGCATTCTGGAGCCTTAATAATTTCTTCTTAGAATAATGAAAATGTAAGGATACATACGGTTGTAAATTTATGAACATTTTAGGAAGCAAGTCAATATTCAACTTATGATATCCTGCATTCTTATATAATTCCTTAATATCTGACATTCCCCATACGCACATAATAGCATTACTGTCATTAATGAATTCAACAAATTCTTTAAAAACTTCAGGAAATGATTTTTCTAGAAAAAGCTGCTCTGTAGTTATACCTGTAAGTTCAGTAATAAAAGGACTTACCTTTTTATAAATATGTGGTTTTACATATCTATTAAAAGATGCAACTTCATCTAAATTTGAATTTAGCTTAATAGCACCTATTTGTATAATTTCAAAAGGATATTTTACGCTTATATTATCATTTTCTGTTAATGATAATATATCTTGATTAAATTCCATATCAAATACTATATAGCTCATATAGCGCTCCTCTTAAGAATATTATCAGTTTACAGCTTATTCAATATATTATACTTGAAAAGCAAAAAAGGCTGCTGAATTTATAAATAAGACACTAAATTAATTGTGATATTTTCTTGGTAACGTTTAAATTGTATGGTATACTTATATAGTATAAAAGTTTTATTGTAGTATATTTTAATTTGAAATTTATAAAGGAGTAGACAATGAATTTTAGAAATTTAATTATTAATTTATTAAGTATGATTAAAAAACCAAATGATTTTCAAAATCAGGATTTTCAGGAATTTCAGTCTGAGAAAAAGCCTCCTGTAAAGCCAGGAAAATTTAAACTTCTGTTAATTTTACCTGCATTATTTATTGTAGCATCTGTAATTATGTCTTGTCAATATACAGTAGAAGAAACAGAACAAGCAGTGGTTACAACACTTGGCAAGGTATCTAGTGTTGAATCGGCAGGTTTGCACTTTAAACTACCCTATCCCATTCAAGGAGTTACAAAAGTAGCAGTAAATAAAACTCAAAAGCTTCAAATGGGTTATGCAAGCGATAATGAGGATAAAAGCTATTCTTCTACATCATTAGCTGATGAAGCAAAAATGATTACTGGAGACTTTAACATTGTAAATATAGACTTTTTTATTGAATGGAAAATATCAGATCCTGTGAAGTTCTTGTATAATTCAGATGAGCCGTCACAAATTTTAAAAATGATAGCACAATCATCAGCAAGAAGTATAATAGGCTCCAAAGATGTAGATGGTGTATTAACTACAGAAAAGTCTATAATCCAGGCAGAAATTAAAGAAAAAATAGTTGCTAAGCTCGAAAACTATGATTTAGGTGTTCAGTTATTAGATGTTAAAATACAGGACAGTGAACCTCCAACTCAAGAAGTTATAGCAGCCTTTAAAGAAGTTGAAACAGCAAAGCAGGAAAAAGAAACAAGAATAAATGAAGCTTTAGCCTATAAAAATAAAACTCTACCTGCAGCAGAAAGTAATGCTGATAAATTAGTTAGAGAAGCTGAATCTTACAAAGAATCTAAGATTAACGAGGCAAAAGGTGATGTGGCAAGATTCAATGCAATGTACACTGAATATGCCAAAAATAAAGATATAACAAGGACAAGAATGTATTTGGAAACTATAGAAGATATATTGCCTAAGGTAAAAGTATATATTGATTCATCTCAAGGTGGAGTACAAAAATTGCTCCCTATAGAAAGTTTCAGTACAACTACAAATAATAACGGAGGTGAAAACTAATGCAAGAAACTAAAAAATCAAGCAAATTAGGTTTTTTCATTAAATTATTTATATTTATTGTATTAGTTATTTCATTGACAAATACAGCATATATAGTACACGAAAATGAATATGCATATGTTACTAGGTTTTCTAAGTTTGTAAAAATTCAGGACACAGCAGGACTGCATTTCAAACTTCCTCTATTGGATAAAATCGAAACAATTCCTCAACAAAGAATGATGTATGATATACCGCCTTCAGAAGTATTGACTGGCGATAAGAAAACATTGGTGGTGGATAACTTTGCAGTATGGCAGATAGATGACCCATATACATTTATGAGAACAGTAAGCCGTATAACAGAAATGGAAAATCGTATCGACGCTGTAGTTTACAATGCTGTTAAAAACACATTAGGAACAATGGATCAAACTACTATAATAAATTCAGACAATCGTTCAATAGATGATGTTAATATTAAAATAACAGAAATGGTTAATGCACAGCTAAAAAGTTACGGTGTATCTACTGTAGCAGTAGAAATTAAAAGATTAGATCTTCCAAATGATAACGAAGCTGCTGTATATAGCAGAATGATTTCAGAAAGAACACAAATGGCAGAAAGTTTCAGGGCAGAAGGTAATTTGGAAGCAAGCAAGGTTGTTAACGAAACAGATAAGGAAGTAGGAATACTTTTATCTAAAGCCTCAGCTACAGCTGAAGAATTAAAGGGAGAAGGCGAAAGTGAATATATGAAAATTATAGCCGAAGCCTATTCAACCGAGGACAGGGTGGATTATTACGAGTTTATCAGAAGTTTAGAAGCTCTTAAAGTTACCATGAAAGGTGAAAAAACACTAATCCTTCCAGCAGATAACTATATAGTTAAGATATTAAACGGCAACTAATTTACTAAAAATAGGTACCGACATAAAAAGATCATTCTTATTTAGGAATGATCTTTTTTAACTTAATATTATATTGTCAAAATTATTTTCTATTTAAAGATCTATTTTATTTAATATATCTTTAATTATCTTCATTTCTTCTTTACTTAATGTTACACCTTTCCCCATTCTTTCATGTTTAGGTGACCATTCTCTAATGTCAAATTTAGGTTCTCTGTCGTTCCAGCTGACCATATTTAATTCCTTTGACCAACCCTTTGCTGATTCAGAAAGTACAACTAATTCTTCAGTTATTTCATATTTAATTTCTGCCATTTTTTCACCTCCTTTATTACCCGTTTTTTTACCCATATTATGTCATAAATGCAAAACATCATAGTTTTGCTTCACACCGATACAATGTTCCCTCAACCTTCCAAATCTTTGATTTGGTCAATGGCGTGAGGTTATTATATCTTATTTTATCCATATTGCAAGTGAATTGCAAGGGAATTTCAAGGTCCGTCCCCAGAATTCCTTAGGGTTTAGGCATAAAATGATTTATTTTATATACAATGTTATATGATTTAAAAGGATGTGGCTTATGAGAAAAAAAGGTGTGTCAACGCTTAAAGTAGCAGCTACTTACATTGGTACTGTAGTGGGAGCTGGTTTTGCAACAGGTCAAGAAGTTCTGCAGTTTTTCAGCAGGTTTAGTGCGATGGGACTGGTCGGAATAGTAATCGCAACAATTATGTTCGTTGTATTCGGATATATTATAATGGATTTAGGCAGGAAACTCCATTCCCATTCTCACCAAGAGATTATAAAATATTGCAGTGGAAGTATACTAGGAACATTAATAGATTTATTAATAACTTTTTTCCTTTTTGGTTCGTTTACTGCAATGATTGCCGGTACTGGAGCAATGTTCATACAGCAGTTTAATCTTCCTGTTTCAATTGGGAATATTTTAATGGCTCTTATGACTGCTTTAACTGTAATGACCGGAATAAATGGAGTGATTAACTCCATAAGCTTTGTTGTGCCATTTCTCCTTGTTGCAGTTGTAAGTACCGGCCTATTATCAATTTTCAATTCACCCCCTATTATTACAAGCACAGTTTCATATGTAAGCGAAAATTCACTTATAAGCAATTGGCTCATTGCTGCTCTTTTATATGTTTCATATAATATCATAGTTTCAATTGCTGTATTGGGACCTTTAGGTTCAGAATCTAAAAATAGTAAATCCATAAGAAACGGAGCCCTTCTTGGAGGATTAGGCTTAGGTTTAGGAGCTATTATGATTTATTTGTCACTATCAACTAATATTGATGAATTTTCTATACTTGAAGTTCCCATGATTGCAGTTGCCGGAAGAATATCTCCCACCATTCAGACATTGTATGCCCTTGTACTGATAGCAGAAATTTATACCACTTCTGTAGGTGCTTTGTATGGGTTCGCATCCCGAATAATAAATATTCAAAAAA
>DATESJ010000193.1:0-5377 GCA_035270885.1 Sedimentibacter sp.
TAGTAACATGTCCAACTATAAATGTTGCCATATTTCTAATTTTTGTCATACGCATAACCATTGATGTAACTTCTCTTACTTGAGTGACGCTTCCCGGAGCGCTAACCACATCCGGTGAATATATAGTTTGGATGGAATCAAGCACAAGCAAATCCGGTTCTTCCTTTTCTACCGGCTCCTGTATTATATCTATGTTGGTTTCAGCAAGAACGTAAAGTTCTCCATCTCCTATACCAAGCCTATCAGCTCTTATTTTAATTTGCTCTCCTGATTCTTCTCCTGAAACATATAGTACTTTTAAATTATGTTTTGATGCATAGCCTGCAACCTGAAGTAAAAGGGTTGACTTGCCTATGCCTGGATCTCCCCCAACAAGTATAAGAGAGCTTTTAATAATTCCTCCCCCTAACACTCTGTCCATTTCCATGCTGCCTGTTGAAATTCTTTCTTTTCTGGTAGATGTGATACTATTTATTTTTTCGATTTTTCCTTTGCCGATGCCCCTTTGGCTTTTTGTGTCGCTTGCCTTGGTTTCAAATTCCTCAACAAAAGTATTCCATTCACCACAAGAAGGACATTTGCCAAGCCATTTGACCGTTTCATAACCGCATTCCTGACAAACAAATTTCGATTTTACTTTAGCCATGATTCACCTGCTTTCATTGCTTTTATTTATTAATAACTATATATCAAAAAGGTTTGTTGTGTCAATATAAAACGAGGAATTCCAGGGACGGACCTTGAAATGCCATAATCCGGCTGTCATCCAAAATGATGATGGCTACGGCTTTGTATGACAAGAACCCCGTCCCCTTGTCATACCCTTGTCATATCACGTAGGAATGACGAAACAAGTTTAGTATTATTAAACAATTGATAATTATTTTTGGTGGTTTTATTAAATAAACTTCACATATTTAGTTGATTTTGATATTGACATAGTAATTTTGAATGTGTATAATAAAAAACGGTTTAAAAGTTTAGTAACTTTAAACTTTGAGTTTAATAAAACATGTGAGGTTAGTATGAATATTGGAGAAAATTTAAAAAGAATAAGAGTTGCTAATTCCCTCACTCAGCAAGAATTAGCAGATAGATGCGAATTGACGAAGGGATATATTTCTCAATTGGAAAGTAATTTAACATCTCCTTCCATAGCAACTCTAACTGACATTTTAGAATGTTTGGGTACTGATTTAGGAAACTTCTTTAATGAAGCTGTTGACAGCAAAATAGTATTTAAACAAGACGATGTGTTTGTAAAAGAAACAGACGACAATTATATTATAAACTGGATTGTTCCAAATGCTCAGAAAAACAAAATGGAACCTATTTTGGTGGAATTAGGAGAAAAAAGCAAAACTAAAACTGATGAGCCCCATGAAGGCGAAGAATTTGGTTATGTTTTAAGCGGATCCATACTATTAAATTATGGCAATCAAGTTTACAAAGTCAAAAAAGGTGAGTCTTTTTACATAAAAGCAAATAAAGCTCACTATATAGAAAATACAAGCAAAAACACGGCACGAGTACTCTGGGTTAGTACTCCCCCAAATTTTTAGTCAGGAGGTAGAAATGGACAATGCAATAATACAATTGAACAAAATAACTAAAAAATATGACGGTGAAATTGTTCTTGATGATATTAATTTATCTGTTCAAAAAAATGAATTTGTAACATTATTAGGACCCAGTGGATGTGGGAAAACAACAACACTTAGAATAATTGGAGGATTTGCAACTCCTGATGAAGGTGATGTTTATTTTGACGGCCATTTAATAAATGAAGTTCCTCCTTTCAAAAGACAATTGAACACTGTATTTCAAAAATATGCTTTGTTTCCTCATTTAAATGTTCATGAAAACATAGCATTCGGTCTTAGAATTAAGAAAATGGATGAACGATTAATTACCAGCAAGGTTGAGAAAATGTTGGAATTATTCAATCTAAAAAATTACGGCAAAAGAAGAATAGATCAGTTAAGTGGAGGGCAACAGCAACGTATTGCAATAGCAAGAGCTTTGGTAAATGAACCAAAAGTACTTTTGTTAGATGAACCTTTGGGGGCTTTGGATTTAAAGTTAAGAAAAGGAATGCAACACGAACTTAAAGCTATGCAGCAACAATTAGGAATTACATTTATTTATGTAACCCATGACCAAGAAGAAGCACTTACAATGTCTGATACAATTGTTGTAATGAACGACGGTATTATACAACAGATGGGAACACCTATTGATATATACAACGAACCGGAAAATGCCTTTGTTGCTGATTTTATCGGAGAAAGCAACATTTTGGACGGCGTTATGATTGATGATTATATAGTTGAGTTTTTAGGAAAGAAATTTGAATGTCTTGATTCAGGCTTTGGAAGAGGCGAAAAAGTGGATGTAGTTATTCGTCCTGAAGATTTAGACATAACTCCTGCAGGTGAAGGTAAATTAGAAGGTGTAGTAAAATCAGTTACATTTAAGGGTGTTCATTATGAAATGGATATCGAAGCTAACGGTTATGAGTTTTTGGTTCATTCAACAGATATGGCTCCTGTAGGTGCAAGTGTTGGTTTAACCTTAACTCCTGATGATATTCATATAATGGAAAAGGGGGAATAACTTTGAAGGATAGAACAAAATATTTTGCTTTCCCCTATGTGGTGTGGATATTCTTGTTTATTGCTTTACCATCATTTTTAGTACTTTTATACTCTATTACCACCAAGGAATCAAATGGGCTTACAACAATTCATTTTACCTTGGAGAATTTTAAGAAATTCTTTAATCCCATGTATTTGAATATTTTGTGGGACTCAATTTATTTAGCGGCAATTTCAACTGCAATATGTTTATTACTTGGATATCCTGCAGCATTTATAATTTCAAGTGCACCTATATCACGAAGAAACACCTTGTTGTTTCTGTGTATTTTGCCAATGTGGATGAATATGCTACTTAGGACATATGCTTGGATGACTATACTTGGAAACAATGGGATCCTCAATAACTTTTTTAGTTTTTTAGGTCTACCAAAAGTAAATATGCTATACACAAGAGGTGCTACAGTAATGGGTATGGTTTATAATTTTCTCCCATTTATGATACTTCCAATTTATACTGCATTAAGCAAAATGGATAAAGGGCTTTTGGAAGCAGCTGATGATTTAGGAGCTAATAGAAAAACTGTTTTTAGAAAAATTATTCTTCCTCTTAGTATGCCGGGAGTTATTTCAGGTATTATAATGGTTTTCATGCCTGCTGTAAGCACATTTATCATTCCTCAGCTTTTGGGAGGGAATAAAAACATGATGATAGGTAACTTGGTAGAGAAGCTATTCATTCTTAACGGAGACTGGAATTTCGGCTCAGCTATATCCATAGTAATGATGCTCATAATACTTTTATCTATGTCAGTAATGAATAAATTTGATATTGACAAGGAAGGAGGAGCAAGATTATGGTAAAAAAATATTTAACTAAGGTATATATGGGTATAATATTTATATTCCTATATGCTCCCATAATAGTTCTTGCTGTATTCTCCTTTAATGAATCAAAATCAAGGGGTAACTGGACAGGATTTTCGTTAAAATGGTATGTTGAATTGTTTCAGGATCATGATATACGCTCAGCATTTTATTATACAATATCAATCGCTGTTGTTTCAGCCATAGTATCAACAATTTTAGGTACAATTGCTGCAATAGGAATAAACAGTATGAAGGGAAAAACAAAAGCTGTAATATTGAATGTTAATTATCTTCCAGTTGTAAATCCTGATATTGTTACAGGTATATCGCTAATGATTTTATTTATATCATTTAATATGGATTTTGGATTTAATACAATGTTATTGTCTCATATAGTGTTTAACACTCCCTATGTAATATTGTCAATACTTCCAAAGTTAAAACAACTTGATGTTCACATGACTGAGGCAGCTATGGACTTAGGTGCAACTCCTATGTATGCACTGAGGAAAGTAATAATTCCTGAAATAAAACCCGGTATTGTAACAGGATTTCTAATGGCATTCACATTGTCAATTGATGATTTCATCATAAGTTACTTTACAAAGGGTGAAGGAGTAACAAATCTTTCCATAGTTATTTACTCAATGGCAAGAAGGGGCGTACGTCCTACAATCAATGCTTTATCAACAATAATGTTAAGTGTAGTCTTACTGTTAATGTTATTAATAAATAGAAGAACAAATGGTGTTGAAAAAAAGAAATTAAAAAGAGAGGTGTAAATATTGAAAAAATGGTTTTTAATTGCAGCTGTTTTAGTAATGGTTTTAGTTGCTGCAACTGCTTGTAGTTCTGAAGAAAATGAAACTTTAAGTGTATTGAATTATGATATATATATTGACAAGGGTTTACTAAAAGAATTTGAAGAGGCTAACAATGTTAAAATAAAATATGATACTTATGCAACCCCTGAAGAAATGTATATTAAGGCAAAAGCTGGTGCTTCAAATTATGATTTGATAATTACTAGCGAGTACATGATTGAACGTATGATTAATGAAGGAATGATTAATAAAATAAATTTTGATAATATTCCAAATTATAAATATATCGATGAGGATTTTAAGAACCATCCTTATGACCCTAACAATGAATATTCTGTTCCTTATTTCTGGGGTACATTGGGAATACTCTATAACAAAGAAACTGTAGATGTAACATCTGACAGTTGGGAAATACTTTGGGACGAAAATCATAGCCAAAGAATTATTATGATGGATTCTCAAAGGGATTCCTTCGGAGCAGCACTTAAACTATTGGGTTATTCAATGAACACTGTAAATGAAAAGGAATTAGATGAAGCAAAAGATTTATTGATAAAACAGAAACCTTTAGTTATGGCATATATCACTGATGGAGCACCTGACATAATGATTAATGAAGAAGCTGATATGGCTTTGGTATGGTCAGGGGAAGCAGTTTCTGCAATGGCTGAAAATGAAAATTTAGACTTCGTAATCCCTAAGGAAGGAAGCAACATTTGGATTGATGCAATGTTTATTCCTAACACAACTCAAAATCAACCTTTAGCTGAAAAGTTTATAGATTTTCTATGCTCACCAGAAGCAACATTACGTAATATTGATGAAGTGTGGTATTCCACAGTTCATACAGAAGCTATAAAAGAAGTTGATGAAGAATTATTGAATAATGCAGCTTTTAACATTCCAGAAGAAGATATTGGTAAAATGGAAATGTTCAGAGACCCTAAAGAGTTTATGGATATGTACACAAGCAGGTGGACTGAAATAGCAGCAGACTAATATATTCAAACGTTTAAAAGTCTGGAAACCAATATTCATCAGCATTCCAGACTTTTTGTTTTCTCTCAACTGTCAAAGACAGGATAT
>DATESJ010000194.1:0-5074 GCA_035270885.1 Sedimentibacter sp.
ACACAATATCGATTTTTCATATTTACCTGCAAGCGGGAAACCAAGCAGATCTTTAGTTGTTCCCACACCCGTTTATACTAACAGTGGTGACATATTGTTATATGAAAAAGACGATTATGTAAGAACTGATGGTTTAAGAACGAAGTATCATTTAAGAGATGCTCCAGCAGGTAAGTATATACATGACCTTGGTGTAAATCATCTGGGTACCATAATCGATGGACCTGTTCTTCAAAACGGGTATTATTGGTACAAAATATATATAGATGAAAATACAGAAGGTTGGATAGAAAGAAATTTCTTGCTTCGCACAGGAGATATTGAACATGGAAGATATATATTTGAAGATATATCATTTCATTGGGCAAGAAAAATTATAATGGATTTGTATGGCAAAAGTATAGTCAGTGAAGCAGAATATTTTAATCCGGATAATTTTATTTCAAAAGAAGAATATTTAATACTTTTAAGCAAATCATTGGATTATGCTGATAAAGATGAAGAAGTTACAGCAGAAGATGAGGAAAAAACCGCAGATATTCAAGCACCTACCGTATTAGCTAGTATTGAAAATATTCACCCTTGGGCTGTTGAATATATAGAAGATGTTTATGAATTAGGTTTGGTAAGTGAAGAAGATTTGCTTAATCCTTTGGGAAATATAAATCGAAAAGAAGCTGCGTTAATGATTGCAAATCTATTTGAAATCAGTGAAGAATTTTCTTCCTTAAATATAGAAACTATTTTTTTGGATATAAAAGATCTTAGTGTCGAAGAAATCAAGGCTATAAAAACAGCCTATACAAATGGCATTATGTCTGGAAAAAGTTCTGGAACATTTAGTCCAGATTCGTATTTAACCAGGGCAGAAGCTGCCGTAATAATGACCAAAATTTCAGAAAAATAATATTAAAATAAATGTGACAAAGGTGAAATCATAACAAGGTTAAGGTTTCACCTTTTTTTATTTTTAGCAAAAGCACAAAAATAAAGGTATATTTTTCAATATTTTGGGAATATTTACATTATCTAAAAAGAAATTGTATTGATTTCTCGGAATGTAGAATAGAGAGGTATGTTTATGTTGAAAACCATAACCCATAAAATAATTATTTTGATTATAATACTTTTATTTATATTTAACTCTGCAGTATATGCGGGAGTTAATCCTTCAAGAGTAGAGCTTGAAGCAATGATTGACGAGGTTGCTATAAAAAGAGGTGTACCTGCTATACTTTTAAAAGGAATAGCAAGAGTAGAATCTGTATATAAACATTTCAACAGTGATGGAAGTCCTAAAATTTGTGGAACAAGCATAGGACTTATGCAGATAAACAATATATATGGGGGCTATGATAATTACAAGCTCAAACATGATATAATGTATAATATTGAAGCTGGAGCAGATGTCCTTCTTAATAAATGGAGTATGAGCTCATACAGCAAAGTATCAAGTGTAGGAAATATGGATCCTAATATTTTGGAAAATTGGTATTTTGCATTGTGGGCATATAATGGCTGGGCTCAAAGCAACAATCCATCTTCACCTTACGCCAAAAAATACACCTATCAACAGCTAGTTTACGATGTTATTGAAAAGGAATATGGTAAAAAAATAAATAACATTGATTTTTCATATCTTCCAAGGGAAAGTAAGCCAAGTAGATCCTTGGTAGTCCCAACGCCTGTGAATTACTCAAGCGGAAATATCATATTGTATGAAAAGGGTGATTATGTAAGGACAGATGGAATTAGAACGGCTTTATTTCTAAGAGATACTCCCACCGGTAATTATACTCATCAACTTAGCTTAAATCAGCTTGGGTCCATAACCGATGGTCCTGTGCTAATGAATGGATACTATTGGTATAAACTATACGTAGATGAAAAGACTGAAGGTTGGATAGAAAGAAATTGGCTTGTTCGTACAGGCGATACAGAGTATGGGAAATACATTTATAATGATATATCCTTTCACTGGGCTAGAAAAACTATTATGGATTTGTTTGGCAAGGGAATAGTAAGCAAAGCAACCTTGTATAATCCGGATAAACCTGTAACATTTGAAGAATATTGTATCTTCTTAAGCAAAACATTGTCTTACATAGAAGAAAGCAACCAACAAAAAAGAATACAGATAGAAAGAACAATCCCTAAAAATGATTTTGCAAATGCACATTCCTGGGCACTAAAATATGTAAAAGATATAAATGAACGGGGATTATTAGAAAAAGAAATATTAGATCCTTTGGAAAGTCTCAACCGAAAAAAAGCTGCACTAATAATTGAAGACATATTGGTAAGCAGTGATAAATATATGGATATAGATATAAAGACAATTTTTTCTGACTTGGGAAATTTGACAAAGGATGAAATCTCAGCAGTTAAAACAGCTTATACAAACGGCATAGTTTCAGGTAAGCACACTAAAGCTTTCTGTCCTGATGAATATTTAACTAGAGCAGAGGCTGCCGTAATAATGGCTAATATAGTCAACAAATATGTGCGATAAAAATAGGGGACACACCTTTAGCTAACAGAGACTATCTGAGACTAAAGGCGTGTCCCCTAATGATTAATGCCTTTCAACATTATGAAATCTTATATCATAAATCCTGTTAAATTCCTTTGTTTCCTTAATGTAGGATACAGGGGATCTATTTCTGTTAAGAACTTTTATAATTCTATATACATCAATCCAAATTTCAGCTAATGCTTCCTTTTGGGATTCATCAAAAACCAATTGCATACCAAAATGTAGGTGAGGTGTATTAATATTATTTACATTTTCTTTTCTTGAATATCCGGTCATCCCTAAATATCCGATTACATCTCCAGCTAATACTACATCCCCTTCTTTAAGAGTTTTAACATAAGGGTGATCTTTTCTAAGATGGGCATAATAATAGTATCTTTTGTTATCTAAGCTGCGTATTCCTATTCGCCATCCTCCGTATTGGTTCCATCCTAAAGCCTCGATTCGTCCTGATTCAACTGCGACAATTGGAGTACCCACTGAACCTACTAAGTCATTTCCAAGATGCACTCTTCTGAAACCGTAGCTGCGGGATTTGCCAAAGTCGTCGTAATGTCCGTAATGGTAGCCCCCTGCAATAGGTGAAAATGCTTTTAATCCGTATTTCTTTACCCAGATTTTTTCATCGGGATTATTTTCATCAACTACCTGTATTTCATAAGGTCCTACAAATCCCTCCAATACAGCTTTATATGCTTCATAATAGTAATTATAATGGGTAAGATCCTTGGTCATTTCCTCGATGCTTTCACCATTTCTTAATCTATTTATTAAATTATCCATATCCTTAGACTTATACCGTGAAAAATTACCGCCGTATCTGGTACCAAGATAAGCTAACAGTTCAATCCAATTTAGCTTAACATCCTCATCTATGCTGTTAATATCTGATTTTAATGCTTTATCCATAGCTTCATATGAAACTCTATAGTCTACCCACTTAATGAAACTTTTTTCTTCATCTGCTGAAACAGATTCAGTCTTATTCAAAAACAAATAAAGAATTGTAGCTAAAATTACTATAACTACAGCAACTATAAATAATAATCTTCTATTAATTTTAACAATCATACTTATCCTCTAAATTGCCCCCCTTCCATTAAAGCTATGTCCCTACCATTATAAATTTTATGCAAATAGGAAGTTGTTAGAACACTAATTCTTTATTGGAGTTACATGGCAACTTATAAAATATATTTTAAATATATTTTCAGCTATGAAATATAATTGTAAAAGTAGTAATTTTATGATAATATAAATTGAATTGCATGTTCATGTGCATAGGGAGGACAACAATCTAATGAAGTTAAAATTTTGTTCATTATACAGCGGGAGCAGCGGAAACTGCCATTATATCAAGACGGGAAATGCAACTATATTAGTTGATGCAGGATTAAGCGGCAAAAGAATCCAACAGGAAATTGTAAATATAGGAGAAGATCCTAAAAAAATAGATGCCATATTTATTACACATGAACATATTGACCATATTCAAGGTGCAGGCATAATGTCAAGACGTTTAGATATTCCTATTTATGCCAATGAAAAAACATGGGAAGCAATGAGCTCATGCATAGGGGATATTAAGTCACACAATATAAAAATATTGGACGAACATATACAAGTTGGAGATTTAACAATTAAACCTTTTGACATATCACATGACTCAGCCCATCCTGTAGGATATAACATATTTTATGAAAATAAGAAAATAAGTCTTGTAACAGACACTGGTTGTGTTAATGAAACAATTACAAATAGTATTATGGATTCAGACCTGATGTTGGTAGAATCAAATCATGATGAAGACATGGTGCTTATAGGACCGTATCCATGGCATCTTAAAAGAAGAGTTTTAGGTGAATTTGGCCACATGTCAAATGATACAGCAGGACATTTAATATCAAAGATTGTAAGAAAAGGAACAGAAATAGTTTTGTTAGGACATTTAAGCAAGGAGAACAATTTTCCTGAATTAGCTTATAAAACAGTGGAATCTATTTTATTAGAAAATTCTATAGAAGTAAATCCGGGAGTTTGCCTTGACTTAACATATAGAGACAGATCAAGTAAAGTATATGAAATATAGGTGTATAATGGAAGAGAATATTGAAAAAATAATATATACATGTTTTGAACATGTAGAGCAGGCTCTTGATGATTTTGTAAATTTTCAGGAGATTGCTCCTCAAATAATTAAAACAAATTCAGAACAAAAATGCAATTACTGCCATAAAAATTCAGAATATAAAATTATGAAATAATTAAAAATAATACTTGAATTAGACTTTTTCAAGTGCTATACTATATAAGCTATCCTTGCTCTTGGGGAACAAGGGCCAAAGTCCAAAGGGAGGTAACCAAAATGAGAAAATATGAAGGTGCTTTTATCTTACTATCTAACTTAGAGGAAGATGTAAGAAATGCAGAAATTGAAAAAGTAAAAAACATAATAACTGAAAGACAGGGAACAGTTGAAAAGGTTAATGAGTGGGGTCATAGAAGACTTGCTTATGAAATCGACAAAAAAAGAGAAGG
>DATESJ010000195.1:0-2008 GCA_035270885.1 Sedimentibacter sp.
TTTCAAGATGATGGAGGGAATAAGAAAATCAGAAATTAAGAACTACAGGGGGCCTGGCTTAGTGGATTTTCTAAGCAATCAGTATCCTTTTATTATTGACCCCATGCCAAATTTGTACTTTACAAGAGATCCATTTGCTACTGTAGGTAATGGTGTATCTATTCACAGAATGCTTACTACAACAAGAAACAGAGAAACCATATTTGGAAAGTATATTTTTAATTATAATCCTATTTATAAGGGAACAAAATTATTTTATGATCGGACTGAGGATTATTCTCTTGAAGGCGGAGATATTCTTGTGCTGAACAGTGAAACAATAGCAGTAGGTATTTCTCAAAGAACTAATCCAAATGCTATTGAAAAATTTGCTAATTTAGTATTGACGGAAGAAAGCTCATTCAAAAAGGTATTGGCCATTGATATACCTAAGACTAGAGCTTTTATGCATTTAGATACAGTTTTTACAATGGTTGATTATGATAAGTTTACAATTCATCCAAATATTAAATCAGATATAGTTGTTTATATCCTCAAAAAAATTGATGGAAAAATGACTATAACTGAAGAACGTGGAAGTCTTGAGAATGTTTTGGAAAAGGAATTAAATATTGATAAAGTTAAATTAATCAAATGCGGTGGCAACAGTGTTATTGATGCATCTAGAGAACAATGGAATGATGGATCCAATACATTGTGTATTTCACCGGGCCAAGTGATTGTTTATTCAAGAAATTATGTAACAAATCAAATGCTTGAAGATGAAGGAATTAAGACCTATATAATGCCAAGCTCTGAACTATCAAGAGGGAGGGGCGGTCCCAGATGTATGAGCATGCCTCTGATACGAGATAATTTGTAAGTTAAAAGGGACTTCCACTTATGGAAGTGGGGGTCTTAGATTATTTTTTTAGAAAAATTATAAAGAACTATTGTATAGTATCAATTTATTTGGTATTATATTAAACATACAAAACAATTAATAATTATTAAAAATATTAGGAGGACTTATATGGCTGTTAATTTAAAAGGTAGAAGTTTTTTGACATTAATGGATTTCACACCGGAAGAAATTAGATACTTACTAAACTTGTCTGAGAATCTTAAAGAGAAAAAGAGATCAGGCACAACAAATTACTTGTTAACTGGAAAGAACATTGTTTTATTATTTGATAAAACATCAACTAGAACAAGATGTGCTTTTGAGGTTGCCGCTTTAGAAGAAGGAGCTCACGTAACCTATTTGGATTCAGGAAGCTCTCAAATGGGTAAAAAGGAATCATTGGAAGATACAGCTAAGGTACTTGGAAGGTTTTATGACGGAATTGAATATAGAGGTTACGAGCAAAAAGTTGTTGAAGACTTGTCTAAATTTTCAGGTATACCTGTATGGAATGGTTTAACTGACGTAGATCATCCTACTCAAATATTGGCAGATATGCTTACAATAGAAGAACATGTAGCCAAACCTTTAAATAAGGTTAAAGTGGTATTTGCAGGAGATATAAGAAACAATATGTCATATGCATGGATGTTTGGTTGTGCGAAAATGGGAATGCACTTTGTAGCATTTGGGCCAAAAGTGCTTGCTGACCAATTAGACAAAGAAACAATGGACAAGGTTTATAAAGTTTCCGAATATACAGGTGCCAAAATAGAGATATCTGACAATATTGATTGTATAAAAGGTGCTGATGTAATTTATACAGACATATGGGCTTCTATGGGTGAGGAAGATTTAATACCTGAAAGAGTGAAATTGCTTTCACCTTTCAAGGTAACCATGGATCTTTTAAAAGCAACAGGAAACGAGGATGTTATATTCATGCATTGTCTCCCTTCATTCCATGATTTTGAGACAAAGATAGCAAAAGAGCAGATGGCATTAGGCTATGATATAAGAGAAGTTACGGATGAAGTTTTTAGAAGCAGACATTCGGTAATATTCGATGAAGCAGAAAACAGACTTCATACAATTAAAGCAGTTATAGTTGCTACAATAGGATAA
>DATESJ010000196.1:0-2533 GCA_035270885.1 Sedimentibacter sp.
AGCAGGAGCTAGTTTGAATTTAAGCATATTTGCTCAGGTAGGTTTAATGGGTGTAGCTTACATTTGTGCTAGAGCTGGTGGTAAAATGATAGGAGCTTGGATCGGAGCGAAATCAGTTAAGGCTGATGATGTGATTCAAAAATATCTGGGATTAACACTACTTCCTCAAGGGGGTATATCAATTGGACTTATTGTATTAGTAAGACAACAATTGCCGGAATATGCAGCCGCTATCAGCACAATTATTATGTTTAGTGTGCTTATTTACGAAATATCAGGACCTATTTTTTCTAAAATTGCTATACAAAAGGCCGGTGAAATTAACGGAATGCAAAAGAAAAAAGAGGTTGTTAAGAAAAATAAATTAGAAGAAGTAGAAGCGTATTAATTGAAGGAAGGTGAGTAATATCCAAGTTCTTTTTGTAGTATTAAATGAAACAGATTGTTTAAATGATATTCTAGCTGGATTTGTTGACGTAGGAGTAACTGGTGCCACAATCTTAGACAGCCAGGGTATGGCAAATATTATTGTTAAAAATGATAAACAACCTATATTTCTCTATGGACATTTAAAAGCACTTATGCAAGATGCTCTACCATACAATAAAACCATTTTTACTGTTTTAAAAAATGAAGAGTTAGTTGATAAAGCAGTAGCTGTTGTTCAAAATGTAATAGGTGATGTTCCAAAACCAGGCGTAGGATTTATGTTTAGTTTTCCAATATCTAAAACATATCCCATGGGTATAGTAGAATAATAAAAAGAACTTATTAAAGAATATAGTCTTTGATAAGTTCTTTTTTATTTATAATATTTCGCCTAATTTCGGGCAATTTAATGCCAGATTTTCGGCAATACCAAATTTTTATAACTAGTATAGGGTCGTTCATAAATTAAACAGAATTATAAAATATAATAAATTTCAATTAAAAATACATTTCAATTAAAATTTATTATATTGGCACGATAATTGCATATAATACCTTGTTAATTTAAATAACGAAATATTAATATACTTATTACAGGAGGTAAATCATGAAAAAAGGAAATGTATATGGAACACATAGAGTAATTGAACCAAAGGGTGTGTTGCCACAACCAGCGTTAAAAATTGATAATAATATGGAAATTTTTGATAATGAAATTCTCATTAATGTAAAAACTTTGAATATAGATTCAGCAAGTTTTACTCAAATATCAAGACAAGCAGAAGGAAACGAAGAAGAAATTAAAAAAATAATGTTGAATATTGTTAAAGAAAGAGGAAAACACCAAAATCCAGTAACAGGTTCTGGTGGAATGCTTATTGGTATTGTTGAAGAAATCGGACCTGCTCTTGAAGGTAAGACCGATTTAAAAGTAGGAGACCAAATTGCAACATTAGTTTCATTGTCTTTAACACCATTACGAATTGATGAAATATTAGAAATAAGAAAAGATATTGATCAAGTTGACATAAAAGGAAAAGCAATATTATTCGAGAGCGGAATATATGCAAAATTACCTAATGACATACCGGAAAATCTTGCACTTTCAGTACTTGATGTAGCAGGAGCACCGGCTCAAACTCAAAAACTTGTAAAAGAAGGTCAGACAGTTTTAATTCTTGGAGCGGCAGGCAAATCAGGGATGCTCTGTTTATATGAAGCCAAAAAGATGGCAGGTCCAACTGGAAGAGTAATCTGTTTGGATTATAGCGAGAAATCTTTGGTAAATGTGAAAAAATTAGAATTAGCAGATGATTATATAGTTGCAGATGCTACTGACGGAATTGGTGTTTCTAACAAAATAAAGGAACTTACTAAGGGAGAACTTTGTGATACAGTTATTGTAAATGTAAATATACAAAACTGTGAAATGGCAGCCATTCTTTCAGCTAAAGAAGGTGGAACTGTCTACTTTTTCAGTATGGCAACAGATTTTCCTAAAGCTTCCTTGGGAGCTGAAGGAGTATTCAAAGATATAAATATGATTGTAGGTAACGGATATTGTAAAGGCCATGCTAATACAGCTTTGCAAATTTTAAGAGAAAGCGTAAAAATAAGAAAATTATACACTGAACTATATGCTTAGTAAGAATTTATAAAAATGAAGAGCTGCACTGTTATTACAATGCAGCTCCTTTGTATTTAGATACCCATCTTTTGTCTTTTCTTCATTATATGTGCTTCAATTCCATTAGCAGCTTCCACAGGATCATCTCCAACAGCAACCTTTCCTCCAGTTAAACTTTCAACATCTTCAGTGAGAAGCTTAACCAAATCAGGAGCTCCCGTTATAAAAGGTGTGGGTGATAAATGTGTATATGCACCATATGCAACTGCAAATAAACCATCAATTGTAGCTTTTTGTTCCATCCACTCAGGAGCAGTAACTGCAATGGGCAAATCGGATATATCTACATCAAGATGGTCAGCCAATGCCGTTACAAGCATTGAAATTCTCCCAGTGTCAGTACATGTTCCAAAACTTAATACCGGTGGAATACCTAATGCTTTACAAACTGCTTTTAATCCATCTCCTGCCATTTCA
>DATESJ010000197.1:0-3468 GCA_035270885.1 Sedimentibacter sp.
ATCTTTTCCATTGTTTGCATAAGGTATTATTTCATCTAAAAATGATAATTCACCGGTTTCAGCTATATATTTTCTCACTGTGGGGAAAAGCCATAATCCATCATCAGCCCTATATGAAGGGTGCCCTGTTTCAGCAACATAGGAGAAATCATCTGGAGTATCTTCAAAGCCTGGCTTATGTGTATATTTAACTAAGGGAAGTGCTCCGCCATTATCTACCTGGGCTGAAAGCATAAAAACTAATTTTTCTTTTGCAAGTTCAGGGATCAAATGAATTACACCTTGAATATCTTGGACAGTATCCCTGTAACCAAAACCATTTCTTTGACCACAATAAATTAAAGATGCTGCCCGTGACCACTTGAAAGTTGTGAGACACTGATAAGCAGTCCAGGTATTAATCATATGGTTGAAATCCTCATCAGGAGTTTCTACCTTGAAATTGTCCAAAATTCCATGCCAATATTTTTTCACTTCTACTATATCATCATTGGCTAATTTAGTATTTTTGTAGCTATTAGTAATTGTATTAGCTTCATTTTCATTATGCATGCCGAGTATAAATAATATTTCCTTTTCATCACAAGGCTTAAGATTAATTTTGCTATGCAAGGCACCGCAGCTGTTTAGATTATAATTTAGGGTATTGTCACATATTCCTTCAACCACAGCTTTGGGAGCTGAATAATAGCCGTAATTTCCCAAAAATCTTCTTTTGTCTCCATTATAGGATTCCACAGGAGAACCTACAAGGCTAAAAAATCTACAATAAGTATCATCTGAATTTTCTTTTATTGCTTGTATTATTTTATTTTCCTTAAAATATGTTCTTGATATAAACTGAGAATATTGAAGATTTATACTATCCTGTTCATAATCATTTTCATTTGTAAACTCTGCATATCCAAATATGGATATATCTCTATTTCTATTAGATGTATTTTTTAGCTTAAGTTTCCAAACTTCATAGTCTTTATTTAAGGGTACATAATATGTAACATGTGATTCTATACCTTCATATTCAGCTTCTATTGTAGTATAGCCTAAGCCGTGTCTGCAGAGACTTTTATAACCATCTCTTTTTCCCACCGGCTGCCATGAGGCTGACCAGAAATCACCATTTGAATCATCTCTTAAATAAATATATCTGCCAGGCTTATCATCGCTATTAAATCTGTATCGTAAAATTCGCCCCTTTGCACCACTTTTTACAAAGCTATAGCCTCCTGCATTATTGGAAATAATAGCACCATATGATGGGGAGCCTAAATAATTAACCCATGGTCTCGGTGTGTCAGCTTTAGTAATTACATATTCCTTATTTGTTTTGTCAAAATATCCATATTTCATAGTATTATTCCTTTACACTTCCTACTGCAACGCCTCTAACGATGTATTTTGAAAGTAGTATGTATATAATAATTATTGGTATAATAGCCAAGAAAATCAGCATATAAACCTGACCCATATCAAACTTTAAATAATCTGCACTTCTAAGTTGCGCAACTAATATTGGCAGTGTTTTTTTATCTGCAGATCTGATAATTAAAGAAGGTATAAAATAATTATTCCAAGCACTTACAAATGTAAATATGGCTTGAACTGCTATAGCAGGCTTCATTACAGGAAGTACAATTTGATTAAAGATTCTGAACTCACTGGCTCCATCCATTCTTGCAGCCTCTATCATTGATTTAGGCAAGTTGCTTTGCATATAAGATAGCATAAAATAAAATACAATAGGAGAGGCGATGGATGGTAAAAATAATGGTATTAATGAATCCATTAGGCCTAATTTAGCCATCCATCGCACAAATCCCAATGCTGAAACTTGTGGAGGAATCATCATTATCATCATAATAAATGTAAATGCAAGTTTTTTGAATCTAAAATTATAGGTGTGGATAGAAAAAGCTGTAAGAACTGAAAAATAAGTAGCTAAGGCTGCTGCAGCTGCTGAAACAGTTAAGGAGTTTATTATACCTTTTACAACTGGTAGTTCTCCATTAGCTAATACATTTTTCAAATTAGCTTTAAAATTTGCTCCTAATATAAAGGAAAATCCTTTTTGAATTTGAGAATGAACCCTTGTTGAATTTACTAATAATAAATAAAATGAAAAGAGGCACATGAAGGAAAGAAGAATCAATACAAGATAACATACTATTTTAGTAAGCTTATTTGACATTTTTTGTGCCCCCCTTCTCGGTATCTTTTTCAGTAAGATTGCTATAAATTATTACACTTAAAATTGCAGTGACAATAAATAGAATAACAGAAAGCGCTCCTGCCAGACCGTAGTTTTTGCTGAAAAGATGTTTGTTCAAAAACATAATCATTGTCATGGATGTTCTGTCAGGCCCACCGCTTCCATTTGTAAGAATTTGAGGCACATCAAACATTTGAATACCTCCTATAAGGGATGTTAGAAGTACATAAACCAAGATTGGTTTAATAGATGGTACTGTAACATGCCAAAAGGTTTCCCAGGAGGAAGCACCGTCAATTTGTGCTGCTTCAAATATGGAAGGGTCAATTCCCATAATAGCTGCCATAAGTAAAATTGTTGTGTTTCCAAACCACATGAGAAAATTCATCAATGCAACCAATCCCCTTGTTCCGGTGACTTTGGCAAGGAATCTATATGGTTCAAAGCCTAACAAAACTAATAAATTATTAATAGGACCTATGTCTGAAAACAGCGCCCAGAATAGCATTGCAAAAGCAGCTGCCATTATTAAATTAGGCATATATATAACAGTTTTAAAAAATCCTGTAAATTTCAATTTTAATCTTAAATTGGTAAACCAAATTGCTAAAAGCATTGATATTCCAATTTGCGGTATAAAGCCTATTATCCATATAAATAATGTGTTATAAGCATATTTAGGTAAATCAGAATCAAATATAATTGACTTATAATTATCGAGGCCCACAAAATTGGGACCTATTTGTTTTAACCCACTCATAAAGTTTTCAAAAAAACTATTGTAAATAGTTGATATAAGCGGTAATAGGGAGAATAATATATAAATAATGAAAAATGGTATTAAAAATATATAACCCCATTTTGCATAGCTTATGGATTTATTTTTTTTCATAACACACCTCTATATTATTAAAGGGAAGACCATGCTTCCCTTTTTAATATTGTTACGGTCTTTTTAATTCAGGATATTTTTCAATAATAGCAGTGTAGAAGTTGTCTAGCGCTGTATCATAGTCAACTACACCGTTGAAATAATCACTAAATGCAGTTTGAATTTCTTCATTCATACCTTGGTCATAAGGTGATATATTGCTCATATCGATACCTTTTGCTGATTCAACAAACAATTTAATATGGTTTTGGCCTCCTAAGAATGCAGATGCAAAATTATCATCTGATCCTAAAGCTTCCATTGCCTCAATATTATTTGTAAAGTCTTGAGTATCTTTTGTTATAGTAGTTAATGTTTCTTTGTCACA
>DATESJ010000198.1:0-3124 GCA_035270885.1 Sedimentibacter sp.
CCAAGCACCTTCCTTTTAAATGGAACAATGAGACAAAGACTTTTGGATGAGAAAAGGATAAAAGAAAGAGAAATAAAAGTTGAGGACTTGAAGAATTACAAGAGGATATTCCTAATAAATGCCCTAAATTCTCTTGAAGACAATCTTTCTGTTGAGGTTTCAAGTATCTATTAATACCCTTTTAACGAAACGCTGTTTTAGGAAAATAAAACGAAGAAAGAATTTTTTAAAACGAAGAAAGAAAAAAATGAAACGAAGAGTTAGTTTAGTCAAGCAATAAGTTAAAAATATTTAATTCTATACAAAAAAAGCGACAAATAAATTAATTATTTGTCGCTTTTGATTTTCTATATTAAAGTGTTGACTAATGTCTTCTTTCTTTAATTCTTGCTTTCTTACCTGTCAATCCTCTTAGGTAGAAGATTCTTGCTCTACGAACAACTCCACGTTTGTTAACTACTATTTCATGGATAAATGGTGATGATAAAGGAAATATCCTTTCAACTCCTATTCCTCCTGAAATCTTTCTAACTGTGAAAGTCTTTGTAGTGCCTAGGCCTGCACATTGGATAACGTCTCCTTTAAATTGTTGGATACGTTCTTTTACACCTTCAATAATTTTGTATGATACTGTAATTGTGTCTCCAGCTTTAAACTTTGGAAGATCATGTTCTTCTGTCAAGCTGTCTACATATAGCATTAATTCTGGCTTACTCATTTTTTTACTCTGTTTTAGGGATTAAACAACTCTATTAATTATTTCTTCACTTGTTTAACAACAGCAGTGAAAGCTTCTGGATGATTCATTGCTAAGTCTGCAAGAACCTTACGGTTAAGCTCTATGTTGTTTTTGTGAAGTAGTCCCATGAATACTGAGTAAGAAACATCGTTCAGACGACAAGCTGCATTAATACGGTTTATCCATAATGCACGGAACTCTCTTTTTTTGTTTTTTCTATCGCGGTAAGCGTATTGTTGTCCTTTTTCCCATTTGTTTTTCGCAACGGTCCAAACATTCTTACCTCTTCCCCAAAAGCCTTTTGTGCGTTTTAGGATTTTCTTTCTTCGTGCTCTTGAAGCAACGTGATTTACTGATCTTGGCATAATTTTCTAATTTTTTTTCGTATTAGCGTCCTATCAATTACGATAGAATCTTTTGGCTAAGTACAATGGTTAATAACTCCTGATAAGCAATAATTTACTTTCCTAGCATTTCTCTGATAGCTGGAGTATCTGCTACACTTACAGTACCTGTATGTGTTAGATTCCTCTTTTGCTTAGTCGTCTTCTTTGTAAGAATGTGACTATGGTACGCATGCTTTCTTTTAATTTTGCCTGTTCCAGTTAGCGTGAAACGCTTTTTTGCACTGGATTTAGTTTTCATTTTTGGCATCTTACGTCCTTTTTTAGTTTGTTATATATTAATGTTCTACTTTCACAAGTAGTAATTATTTCTTTTTCTTATTTCTTTGGAGCAATAATCATCATCATACGTTTTCCTTCAAGCTTTGGAAGCATCTCTGGTTTTCCGTATTCAAGCAAAGCTTCTGCAAATTTTAACAATTGCGTTTCTCCTTGGTCTTTGTAAATGATTGTTCTTCCTCTGAATAATACATCAACTTTTACTTTATTTCCTTCTTGCAAGAAACGAATAGCATGTTTTAGCTTGAAGTTAAAGTCATGTTCGTCGATTTGTGGTCCTAAACGAATTTCTTTAACAACAATCTTAGTGCTTTTGGCCTTCATTTCTTTCACCTTCTTCTTCTGTTCGTATAGGAATTTTTGATAATCAATCACCCTACAAACTGGAGGGTTGGCTGATGGAGATATCTCTACCAAGTCCAAACCTAAATTATCTGCAATTTTAATGGCGTCTTTAATGTTAAAAATGCCTGCTTCTATGTTTTCACCAACTACTCGAACAACTGGTGCAATTATTTTATCGTTAATCTTGTGTTGTTCTTCTTTTCTAATTGGTAGTCTCTTGCTAAACTGAACTCTTGTTGCTATAATTAATTCCTCCTAAATTTAGTTATGTAATATATTTTATTAATGTAATTATTCTAATTCTTTTTTTACTGCCTCTTCAACCATCTTTGCAAATGCTTCCATTGTCATTTCTCCAAGGTCGCCCTCTCCATGTCTTCTCACCGATACAGTGCCTTTGCTCTCTTCGTTTTCTCCAACAATAAGCATAAATGGTATTTTACCTAACTCTGCATCCCTAATCTTCTTACCAGTCTTCTCGTTTCTCTCATCAATGCTTCCTCTTAGGTCGAAACTAGCGAGCAAAGATAATACTTTTTTTGAATATGATTCATGTTTTTCGCTAATTGGTAAAATAATAAATTGTTCTGGTGTTAACCAAAGAGGGAATTTCCCTCCTGTATGCTCAATTAAAACTGCAACAAATCTTTCCATAGAACCAAATGGTGCCCTGTGGATCATTATTGGTCTATGTTTTTGATTGTCTGGTCCTGTATATTCTAATTCAAAACGTTCAGGAAGATTATAATCAACTTGTATTGTTCCTAACTGCCATTTTCTACCAATTGCATCCTTAACCATAAAGTCAAGCTTAGGTCCATAGAAAGCTGCTTCTCCAATTACAGTAGTTGTTTCAAGTCCTCTTCCTTTACAAGCATCAACAATTGCACTTTCTGCTCTTTCCCAACTTTCATCAGAACCAATATACTTTTCTGTATTTTTTGGGTCTCGTAGAGAAATTTGAGCTGTGAAATTATCAAACTTTAAGGTTTTGAATATATATAATACAATATCTATTACCTTGCAAAATTCTTCTTTAAGTTGGTCTGGCGTACAGAAAATATGAGCATCATCTTGAGTAAATGAACGAACTCTTGTTAAGCCATGCAGCTCTCCACTTTGTTCGTAACGATATACTGTACCAAATTCTGCAAGTCTATATGGTAGGTCTTTATATGAATGAGGTTTTACTTTATAGATTTCACAATGGTGAGGACAGTTCATTGGTTTAAGGAAATACTCTTCTCCTTCGTTTGGAGTTGATATTGTGCGAAAAGAATCTTGTCCGTATTTTTGATAGTGGCCTGATGTCTTATATAAGTCAACATCTCCAATATGTGGAGTTATTACTTGTTGA
>DATESJ010000199.1:0-8204 GCA_035270885.1 Sedimentibacter sp.
TGTATACATTGTCATATCCTAAATTTTGAAGTGCCATAACAGCATTGTAGCTTCTTTGGCCCGTTCTGCAATGTAAATAAACAGGTCTGTCTTTTGGAATTTCTGTTAGGCTGCTCCTCAATCTACTTAAAGGAATATTTACCGAACCTTTTATATAACCTCTTTTATACTCATATGTTTCTCTAACATCAACAATAAATGCACCACTTTCAACTAATTCTCTCACCTTATCAACATTAATTTGTTTAAAATCTTTGTTTAATAGATTGGAACCTACATAACCTGCATAATTTACAACATCCTTAGCTGTTGAAAAAGGAGGTGCATAACTTAATTCCAAATCCCTTAAATCATCTAATGTTCCACCAAACTTAATTAAGGTAGCTATTACATCTATTCTTTTTGTAACATCGCCTTTGCCGATAGCTTGAGCTCCAAGTATTTTGCCAGTAGGTACTTCATATAATAGTTTTAAGTGAAGGGGCTTTGCATCAGGCATTATACCTACCATGTCATTTAAAATTACTCTTACAATATCATAATTTATTTTTATATGTTGCGACTTTATCATTGATTCGCTTAAACCTGTAGCCGCTCCGTTGTAGTCAAAAACTTTTATTGCCGATGAACCTATAAAGCCTTTATTTAATGTAGATTTATTGTTTATATGATCTGCTACAGTTCTGGCTGCTTTTAGTGCAGGTCCTGCTAATGCTAATTTAGTCATAGAATGTGTCAGTGAATTGTAAACTTCAATTGCATCGCCTACAGCATAAATATCCTTGTCATTAGTTCTATAATTTTTATCAACCTTAATAGCTCCTGTTTCACCTATTTCTAAACCTGCATCTTTTGCAAGACTTATTTCTGGTGTTACTCCTTTTGCCATTATTACAGCATCTGCTTCAATTATTTTACCTGATTTAAGATATGCATTACTATTTTCAAATTTATCAATTTTTTCTCCAATTAATAAATTAATCCCTTTATCATGAATTTCTTTATGAAATATTTGAACCATGTCATAATCATAAGTATTTAATATCTGCTTAGATGCAATAACTATTGATACATTATATCCAGCTAATTTTAAGTTTTCAGCTGTTTCAACTCCAATGAATCCTCCACCAATTACAACAATATTCTTTATATCATCTTTACTTATGAATTTTTTTATATTATCAATATCAACAACATTCCTAACAGTAAATAAGCTAGTAGATTCCAATCCTTGAATATTTTCAACTATTGGATTTGCACCAGGTGACAAAATTAGCTTGTCATAACTCTCTTTGTAAACTTCATCTGTAAGAACATTCTTTATTGATACAGTTTTGTTTTCTCTATCAATTGATATAACCTCATTATTTGTTTTAGCTTCTATGTTATACTGGCTAATAAACAAGTCAGGGTTCATCAATACCAAATCTTCAGCATCTTCAATAATGCCACTTAAATGATATGGAAGCGAACAATTTGAAAAAGATACATGAGGTCCTCTTTCAAACATAATAATTCTATCCTCTTCACTGTTCCTTCTCAGTCTTGCTGCAGCAGATGCACCTCCTGCAACTCCTCCTACTATTAATATTTTGCGTGCCATAAATTCACCCTCTTATTTTCTGTTAGTTCCCACATAGGAACCAATCCCACCGGAAACATTTACTAGATCATAACCTAATTTTGATAAATAGGCAACAGCCCTCATGCTTCTTGCTCCTGACAGGCAGTAAATATAATACTTCTTACCCATTTGTAAATAATTTTCATGGTCATTTAATAATTTACTCATAGGTATATTCTTAGCAGTTTTTAAACTTCCTGATTTATATTCATAAGGTTCTCTGATATCTATTAAATTTATTTTTCCGATTAAATCATCTATATCATTAATATTTATAACGTTTAATTTAGGTCTTTTTAATAATCCAAACATGTTATCCTCCAACATTTATTTTATATATTAATGATATCCCTTATAAATGAATTAAAACGTGATTAAGTCACAAAAGACCACATTTCTGTGGTCTTTATCAAATCAATTAAGAACTCTCTAAAGCACCGATGTTTGGCTTCAGTTAAAAGAGTTTCTATTTTGTAATTTTTTCTAATCCTCTCATATAAGGTTTCAAAGCTTCAGGAATTGTTATTGTACCGTCTTCATTCTGGTAATTCTCAAGAATAGCAGCAAATGTTCTTCCAACTGCCAGTCCTGAACCATTTAAAGTATGGATAAATTCTAATTTTCCCTTTTCTTCAGGCCTAAACTTAATATTAGCTCTTCTTGCCTGAAAATCTTCGAAGTTAGAGCATGAAGAAATTTCAACATATCTGTTGTAACTTGGCATCCATACCTCTAAATCATATGTTTTGGCAGAGCTAAACCCTATATCTCCTGTACAAAGTTCTACAACTCTGTATGGAAGACCTAAATCTTTTAGTATTTCTTCAGCAAAATTTGTTAATATCTCTAACTGTTTATAAGATTCTTCCGGTTTTGAATACATAACCATTTCTACTTTATCAAACTGGTGATTTCTGATTAAGCCTCTTGTATCTCTTCCTGCAGAACCTGCTTCTGCTCTAAAACATGGAGTATAAGCAGTCATATACAGTGGAAGTTGTTGTTCATCTAACACTTCATCTCGATAAATATTTGTAACAGGAACTTCTGCTGTAGGAATTAGATAATAATCCCTTTGATTTAGTTTAAACATATCTTCTTCAAATTTAGGAAGTTGACCTGTTCCAATCATACTTTCCTTATTTACCATAAATGGAGGAGATATTTCTGTAAAACCATGATCTATAGTGTGCTTATCAAGCATATAAGCTGTTATAGATCTTTCTAATCTTGCTCCAATCCCCTTAAACATAGAAAATCTTGTTCCTGTAATTTTGGTTGCTCTTTCAAAATCTAGAATATCCAAATCTACTCCTAAGTCCCAGTGTGCTTTTAATTCAAAGTCAAACTTTCTTGGGTTCCCCCATCGTCTTACTTCTTTATTATCTTCATCTGATGCCCCAACAGTAATATCAGGATTTGGAGTGTTTGGGAGATTCAATAGTTCTGCTTCTATTTTATCATCAATTTCTTTTATTGCGCCATCAAGTAGTTTTACCTTGTCAGCTAATTCTTTCATATCTTGAAGAATTCCTGATACATCTTTCCCTTCTTTTTTAAGAATAGGAACCTGTTTAGATACTTTGTTTTGCTCTGCCTTCATATCCTCTGCTTCAACAAGTTTTTCTCTTCTTACTTTGTCTAATTCAAGAACCTTATCCAAACTAAGTTCAGAATTTCTTCTTTTTAACAGTGCTTCTACCTCTTCTGGGTTGTTTCTAATTCTTTTAATATCTAACATTTTTACCTCCATGGTTTATTAATTTTTTACAAAATAAAACTCTCGCCTCTATTTAGAGACGAGAGATACTCGCGGTGCCACCCTAATTATTATACTAATGTATATTCAGGGACATTCCTCATCCCCAAAGACTTTCCCAATAAAGAGGTGTGTCCCCATACCTAGCATAATCACTTAAAGAAGTTAACGCCTTCAACGTCTAAGTTGCTACCCTTAGATACTCCGGAACGGATTCAACAACTATTATACCAACTCGCACCAACCATCGGCTCTCTTAAATAAATTATTGTTTACTACTTCCCATCATTGCTATATTTGGATAATATAATAACACATTAAATTTGTCAAGCTTAATTTAATGTATAGCAGGCGATTAATTTAATGTATAGCAGGCGATATAATACATAATGCTTCGGATACATCATCATTTCTGTTGTAAATCATATGATTGTTGTTTTCAGGAACAATTACACAATCTCCCTTAGAAATAGTGTAAACCTTATCTCCAACATGGCACTCAATTTCACCCTTCAACACATATATACATTCCTTCGATTCATGTACTATGCTATGATTGCTTGCCCATGTTTTCGGGTTCAGTTCAAATATAAAAACTTCACAGTCTGATTTTTTATCACCGCTTTTAATCAATGGAGTAATAAACTCCAATTCTACGTTTATGTTGCTTAATTTGACTTTTGTCCTTTCACTTTGAGGTATGGTTACAACTTTTGTATCGGGTTCTTCCAAAAATAACTCTGAAAGAGATACCTCTAACGTATTTGACAATCTTTTTAAAACTGATAAAGAAGGAGATATTAAATCTCTCTCTATTTGTGATATGTATCCTGAGGTCACGTTAATTTCTTCTGACAATTCAACAATTGTCATATTTCTACTTTTTCTGATGTTTCTAATTTTTTCCCCTACCATTCTACACACACCCTTTACCATAATATTATATGCTAATACTATATACTAATATTATACACCATAAATATATCCTGTCACGCAAAAAATTTGCTAATTAGTTAAATTATTGTCAAATCTTTGATTAATATTTTTGTTTTTCCTTTCTTATTGGCTAATTTTAAACAAAAATGCCTGTCAACAATACCACAAATTACAATTATTTAACTATTAGGTGTAAAGTTTGATTTTTACTTTTCATATACTACTTATTATGATATAATTATCTATTAATATTTTTTAAGATGCAATGACGTAGGTAGGTGATATGAAATGGTAGATAAAAACGACGACAAGTATATTGAGGAAATTCAATACTTGGAGGAAATCATAAATTTGTTACAATATAAATTGGAATTTGAAACAGATAATTTAGAAGATCAAAGGGCTGATTTGATTGAGTCAAGAAGGGATATGTGGGAAAATACAACACATTCATCTGCCGATTTCGATAAGCTTACAGATTTTAATCAATATTTAAGTGCACTTCAAGCTCAAACATTCACATACACTGAGCTTGCTAAATTAATATCGAAGTATGAAAAGATGCTTGAAAGTCCTTATTTTGCAAGAATTGATTTTATAGAAGAGGGCTATGATGATACTGAAAAAATTTATATAGGACTTTTTAATTTAATGGATGAAGAAACCCATGAAATAAAAGTCTATGATTGGCGTGCACCCATATCCAGCATATACTACAGAAATGAAGCAGGACCTGTTGAATACAAAGCACCTGTAGGCCTAATAAAAGGAATTGTAACACTTAAAAGACAGTTTAAAATTACAAATAGTAAAATGGAATATTTCTTTGACAGCAACATTAATATTCTTGATGAAATGCTTATGGTAGCATTATCAAAAAATATGACTTCTAAAATGAAAACTATTGTCGAAACAATACAAAAACAACAGGACTTAATCATTAGAGACATATATAATGATTTGTTGGTTGTACAAGGGGTTGCTGGTAGCGGTAAATCATCTGTAGCTCTTCATAGAATTGCATATTTAATGTACCAGGGTTTTAATACCAAGCTAAGTGCTAACAATATTATTGTTATTTCACCTAATCCCTTATTTTCAAAATATATATCCAATGTTCTGCCGGAATTAGGAGAGGATAATATAAATGAATATACATTTGAAAATATTTTTCAAAAGCTGTTTGAAAGTAAACTGTCAATGAGAACGAAAAGTGAAAATTTTGAAAATATTATTATTGCTGAAACCGAAGAAAAAAGAAACTTTTTAAGGTCTTATGACGAATTTAAAGGATCATTTGTTTTTCTAAAAATTATGGATCGTTTTATCGATTATTATGAACATAAGCAAATACCTTTTGAAGATATTTATTATAACGGAAAAACAATTGAAAAACGAGAACTATTAAAAGCATTTTTACTAAATGGCAAGTTAAATATGCCTACTGCTAAGAAATTAAAAATCATTGAAAATAGAATAATGGAAAAAATTCGTGATATGAAAAATTCAAGGCGAATTAAAATTGAAACTGCTGTAAACAGATTGAATAATCACGAATTTGAAATACAGTCTTTTACAAGAGTACTTGCTGCCAAGGAAACAAAATCCATAATAGAAGAAGTCCAAAAATTTACATTAGTTGATAGTTTTGAAATATATAAAAACTTATTTGCTGATATTAATATATTTAAAAAGATATCAAAAGGACTTGACCTACCGGAAAATATTGATGAAATAATAAGTTATACCAATAATGCATTGAATGATCCCTTCAATATTCCTTATGCAGATGGAATAGCTCTTATGTATTTGAAAATAAAAGCTGAAGGTTGTGACCTTTTCAGCGGAATAAAACAGGTTGTTGTTGATGAAGCTCAGGATTATTACCCGATTCATTATTATATTCTGAAAAATTTATACAAATATGCAAGGTTTACAATTGTAGGTGATGTAAATCAGGCTATAGAGAAAAATGCCGATATATCAATATATGATGAAATCATATCTATATTTAATTTTGCCAAAAGTGATAAGATATACTTAAATAAAAGCTACAGAAGTTCTTATGAAATAAACAAATTTAGTACAAAGCTATTAGATGTGGGAACACAGACTGAATTCTTTAAGAGAAATGAAGAAGTACCAATTGTAACTAAAGCAATTGACAGTTCCAATTTACAAGATGAAATAGTGAAAACAATTGAAAATTATAAATCACAAGGGTTAAGTTCTATAGCTGTAATATGCAAAAACAGAAAAGAAGCAACAGATTTATATTTTAAACTTTCTAATAAAGTTAAAGTTAAATTAATTGACTATTTGGATTATGAAAGTGTCTTGGAAGGCGTTTTAATTCTTCCTGTTTACTTGGCCAAAGGTTTAGAATTTGATGCAGTAATAGTACATGAAGCAAACAATAAAAATTACAATTCAGTATATGACAAAAAACTCTTATATATAGCATGTACAAGAGCATTACACCGATTATCACTGTTTTATACAGGAAAATTGACAAAGTTTTTAAAATAAGATAGATACAAAAGACCCCGCCGAAAAATCGGCGAGGTCTTTGATTTTTGGAGCGGGTGATGGGAATCGAACCCACACAGCCGGCTTGGGAAGCCGGAACTCTGCCACTAAGCTACACCCGCAATAATATGGAGATAAGCGGGATCGAACCGCTGACCTCTTGAATGCCATTCAAGCGCTCTCCCAGCTGAGCTATACCCCCAAAATATTTATCCACCATCAGCAATTATTAACAAATATAAGTTTATCATATTTTGGGGTTCATGTCATCATAAATTTTCTATGGAGCTAATGAGGGGATTTGAACCCCTGATCTATTGATTACGAATCAATTGCTCTACCCCTGAGCCACATTAGCATATATATAATTTAATACTTTTTTTATGATTTGTAAATATAAACTTTGGAAAATCCCGATTTCCTAGGAAAATCAAACGTAACAATGATGTTGATGCAACATATATTATAATATATAAATTTTGTATAAAGGAGAGTATATATGGACAACAACAATATAAATCAGGATTATAATAATATGAATGATTATATGTATTATAATGATGATATAAGTAATGATGTATTCAGCAATAGATATGATACTGATTTTAACAGGAGATTTAACGGAAATTACGATCTAAGATATGACAATAGATACGACAACAGATACGATAGAAGATATGACAGAGATTATTATGACCCTATGAGATATTACCGATACCCATACTGTGATAGGTACGGAAGATGTGAAAATCCAATTTGGTGGTTATTCTGGCCATTGTTCTTTATGTAATAATATGTAAATTGTTCAGGGACGCTTTGCGTCCCTTTTTGTATAGGAAAATTATTTCACTAGAATTTACGGCTTCCGGGCTTTATAGGCTTTGAGCCATTTTCACATAAGGGACAATTTCCCTCGTCATAGGTTTCAAAAATTAGCTGTGTTGCACTATAAATTGGTAATTGAATATCACTAACTTTTCTATCTACAATACATCCGATACCCACTACTGAACCACCCAAGCTTTCAAGAACCTTTGCAGTTTCCATTGAAGATTTCCCAGTAGTTACAACGTCTTCCATTATTAGTATTCTGTCATTAGCTTTTATTTCAAACCCTCTTCTTAATGTCATTACATTGTTTTCTCTTTCAGTAAATATTGCTTTTATACCTAACTGTCTTCCAAGTTCGTAAGCTGCTGTGATTCCTCCCATAGCAGGACCTACAATCACATCCAAATTAAGCAGCTTCACTTTATCTTTTACAATAGAAATAACTTTTTCTGCTTTGTCAGGATATTGCAGAAGCTTTGCACACTGACAATATTTGTTGCTATGTTTACCGGATGAGAGCAAAAA
>DATESJ010000200.1:0-2176 GCA_035270885.1 Sedimentibacter sp.
AGCAGATATGTGATTAGCGTAGGTGCCGCAAATGATAGAAATTCAACACATGAAAATGAAACAATTGCTGAATTTTCAAGCAGGGGGCCAACATTAGATAGAATCAGAAAGCCTGATTTAATAACTCCTGGTGTTGATATAATGTCTTTATCAAATAAAAATTTAAGCAGCTACACAACCCTAAGCGGAACATCAATGTCTGCACCAATGATATCAGGAGCTGCTGCTTTACTTTTAAATGAAAATCCTAATTACAATCATTTTGATATTAAGAAAAAACTCCTAAATGCATGCTCAAGGATACAAGCATCATCCTATGAGCAAGGGGCAGGGGTTTTAGATATAAGTAGAATCTTTTCATAACAAAGGGAGCTTTAAGCTCCCTTTGTTATGATAGCATTATTCCCTTTCCCATGGTCTGAGCCTTCTTCAGTAAAACCTCAGCCTTTTCAACAAATTCTTCTAAAGATTCGCCTCTGTATTCAACTAATGCACCACATGCATTAAAAGTATTATTATTTATGCACAACTCGTATCTATTAAGTTCCATTTTTATTCTTTCTATTAGTATTTTAGCAATATCCAGTTCTGCATTATTGATTATTATTACAAATTTGTCGTTTCCGTATCTTCCAACTATATCAATTTTTCTTGCATTTAAACTGAGAATACGTGCTATATCCTTCAATATCTTGTCCCCGGTATCCATGCCATATTTCAGGTTGAACTCTGTAAAATCATCAATGTCAACCAAAAATATACAAAATTTCGTTCCTTCCTCTTTATAACCTTCTATACTATGTTTCATACAATCTGTAACAAACTGGAAGTTATATAAATTTGTAAGGGGTTCTATGCTTGCCCTAGATTTCAATTCACTTTCTAAATGTTGTATTTGTCTATCTTTTTCTAATATTATCCTTCTCGTTTCTCTTTTTTGAGTTATATCTTGGATTGTCAGATAAAAAATGTTGTCTTTATATCCGAATATATTAAATTTTACAAATTTCTCAAATGCATTGACATACTGCTCAATAACTGTGTGGTCACTGGTCAAAGCTGCTTCGCACAATATTTTAGGCCAGTCAAAAATTGATTCTCTAAGAGCTGGAAATATCTCCGTCATTTTATGTTCTATTAATTCTTCCAAGGTTCTATTGGTAATGTATTCTAAATTTTTATTTGCATAAATTGCAACCACATCGAATTTACCCGATTCATCTTGAATCAATCTACACTGCACAAAAGCATCTGATATATACTTTGTAAAATCCTTCATAGAAATTACCCCTTTTCTGTTATATTAATAATCATCCCATGAATTTAATAATTTTGAAACAGTTCTTTTTACAACATCAAATTCAAATCCTTTTCCTACTAAATAGTTCGATAACTTTATGTACTTTTTTCGGGTATCTTCTTCTTTTATATTAAAAAGCTTCTTTTTACCCAAATTTATTGCTCTTTCTTCTTCGTCTTCCTGCGAAACGCTCCTGATTTTTTCTTCAATAATTTCTTTATCAATACCCTTATAATACAAAGCTTCCTTTATCTTTCGAACTCCATGTTTCGAAATATTAATTTTGTCATTTATAAACATTTCACAGTATCTTTCATCATCTAAATACTTTTGTTCTTTAAGTGTGTTAATAGCATTGTCTATTAAGTGGGAATCAAAACCTTTGTCTTGCATTTTAAGTCTCAATTCATACTCGCTTTTCGCTGCTCTTGAAAGCAAGGAAATTCCGTAATTATAAACACTTATTCTTTCCTCTGATTTTAATATATCGCTAATGAGTTCATCATCTAAAAGCAAACCCTTCTTAAGTGAGTACTTTATGAAAATATTTATATCAATAGCAAATGCATATTCATCATCTAAATATATATTGAATCTATCTTTATTCTTCTTTTGGTACTCAACTTTTGTTATCTTCTTCATAAATTCTTCTACCTACCATTTTAACTCATTATATACTTTTTGTCATCCTAAAGAAGCATCCGCTTTTTAGTTCTGTTTCCCAGCTTTAGTTGAAGCAGTTTGCTTTTTATTTACTATCTTTTTCTGCTTTTCTTGGCTTTTTACTGTGTTTTCAAACTTAACATTATTAAAGGAACTAATTGCACCTTCTCTTATGATTTCTGCAACATATTTTTTTATATCCACAATGAAATC
>DATESJ010000201.1:0-3320 GCA_035270885.1 Sedimentibacter sp.
CAAATGATGTTGAAAAGCTTACCTGGGTTGAGCTGATTATTAAAGTGCCGGAGTTTAGCAATGTATTAAGTGGGGTATATGATGTGAAAGAATATATTGAGTTTGCAAATTGGAATAGTTGAAGGCTGATGTCATGAAAAACAAAGGGTTTACAATGGTTGAATTATTGGTGTCATTAGGGATATCCTCGCTTGTAGTTGGATTAATATTTTTGTTTTTTGTTAGTAATTTTAAAGGTTACAAAGCAGTGGGAAATGATTCTGAATTGAGCTTTCAGGCACAATATATATTAAATTATATGGTTGATAAAGTAATCAATTCAAATTCATTAAGTTTGGTTAAGTCTAACAGCACTACAAATTATTCTATGACAGCTGTAAGGAGTGCAGAAACAGAGTATCCTGCAAAGAAAATATCATTTAAATATGGGAGCGAGGTAGAAGAAAATTATGTTTTTCATATTGTGGAGAATAATATTCGTTATGGAAACGGAGAAATAGATATGAACCCTACTGTGGAACTTGGAAATTTTGTAGATAGTATGTACATATCTTTGTCTTCAGATAATAGCTTTCAAAATGCAAGGGCAATAATTATAAAAATTGTAATGAAAAAGGATGAGCAAACATATGAAGCACTTCAAGCTGCCTATATGAGAAATAATTAAAGATAAAGATATAAAGACATACCTTTTAAGAGGGAAATCTTAGATTTTACAAAATCATATTAAGAGAATGGCAGTAAATAAAACAAATACATTGACAAACACTGAAATAATTTATAAAATAAAGTATGGTAGATTTTAGGTGACCTATGTATAACGATGGTTTTACATTGATTGAATTAGTCGTAACAATTTCAATTCTTTGCATTCTGTTGGGATTAGCTGTTTTGGTAATAGATGCTGATATGTTTTACATGGATAAAATGGCTGATGAATTTGTTATGGATGTAAGATATGTGCAAACAGAATGTATGAAAAGCACATTCGGCAACCATAAAATCAGCATTGATATTGATAAAGGGTGTTATTATATCTTTGATAACACTATTATTGAGAAAACTGTAAAGTTTAAAAGCAGGTACCAAATAGATTATTCCAATCAAAATATGGAGTCTGTAGGTTTTACCTATGAAGGGATTCCCACAAATGCGGGAACTTTTAAAATATTGGATACGAAGACTGATAAGATTAAGGAAATTTCTATTGTTCCCACAACTGGTAGAACAGTTATTAAGGAATAAGCAGTAATCTGCTGGTTATAATATACATAAAGGAGGAGACTAATTTAATGATTACAGCAAGTGATTTTAAAAAGGGCATAACAATTTCATGGAATAATGGATTGTGGCAGATAATAGATTTTCAGCATGTTAAGCCTGGAAAGGGAGCTGCTTTTGTTAGATCTAAATTAAAAAACATAATAACAGGAGCTACTAGAGAAGAAACTTTTAACCCCTCTGAAAAATTTCCCTTAGCCCGTATTGAAACAAAAGATATGCAGTATTTATATAATGACGGACAATTATATTATTTCATGGATCCGGAATCATATGAACAAATTCCGCTAAACTATGAACAGGTTGAGGAAGCTATTGTATATTTGAAAGAAAATGATTTTGCACAAATGAGATTCTTCGAAGGAAGACCATTCGAAGTAACAGCGCCAAACTTCGTTGAATTGGAAATTGTTGATACAGAACCCGGATTTAAGGGTGATACTGCAACAGGAGCTAATAAGCCTGCTAAAACTGAAACTGGTGCAAAAATAACTGTGCCACTTTTTGTTGAAATAGGAGATAAAGTAAAGATTGACACCAGAACTGGTGAATATTTATCAAGAGTATAGGAGGTATACGATGGAATTTTTGTATGAAAAAATATCATATTTACGAGGTTTAGCTGACGGCTTAGACGTTAAGGCTGACACAAGAGAAGGTAAATTATTTAATGCCTTATTGGAAGTAGTTGAAGAAATTGCAGATGCTATGAATGACATAGTTGAAGATCAAGATGAGGTAAATGAATATTTAGATTTGTTAGATGAAGATTTGTCAGTTGTAGAAGAAGAGTTATTCGGAGATTTTGAATTAGATGAAGATGATTACGAATACGATGATGATTATGACTTCGATTTCGATGACGACGATTATGACGACGACTTCGATGATGAAGAACATGTAGGTTGCATTAACTGCGGCGAAGAAGAATAAAAATAGTTCTAGTACATAAGAGGGACATTTCTTTAGAGAAATGTCCCTTTGTATATTCTAACCCAAGATGTTGAATTGCCCTGTGTTTACGGCCAGATGTCAGCAGGATCAACCCCATATATTTGAACTATTTCAAACAAATCGCTGTTAGCCATATCTTTTGGTGTTACAAGCCAGGAGCCGTCAGAATCTGTATCATAACCAAACTGCATCAAAGGGTACCAGGCAATGTGTGAGCATTGGGTGCTTTTTAAGTTAATTGGATTAGGATTCTTTTTGCTTGTTAGGCCAACCGTAAGACCATATGGTATTTCAAGTAAATTATTTTTTGCAAATTCAGCAATTTCATCTAATGTTTCCTGAGAGGTATCTTTTAATTTAAGCATCATAAATGAAGGATAAACTCTCCATTTATTAATATTTTGAAGCATTGTATCCGTTCCTAATAATACTGCTTCAAGGGTTTCTTGATTTTCTGAATCGGTTACAATTCCTGCGTGACCGTGCCTCCAACCTAAAGAATGTGTAGCTTTTGTCACTAATATATATCCGTTTTCATAGGGAGCAAGGTTAAAGCCGTACATTGCTTTTCCTTCGTCGTTAACAAGGGATTCTTGACTTACTATTATTGCAATTTCTTCGCACAATATATCGTATTCTTTGAAAAAGTCTCCCTGAAAATTAAGTATTTTTTCCTTGCCAGATACTTCGTCTTTTAATATTTCATCAATTGCAATTTTTCCAAGTCCTGTTTGATAGAATAATTCCTTGTAGTCATCATCGCTTAATACTTCTTTATCTAGCATACTTGCAATGTCTGTTTTGTCATAGTCAGGACTAATATAGCCCATGGGCTCAATTATTTCTTCTGCTATTAATACAGCAGCTATTATTAAAATTATTGTTATAAAGGCAATAAGTGCTTTTTTTTTCTTTAATATTTTTTGCTTCATAAATTGATTTTCCTTTTATGTTTCTATATTTAATTAGATTCTTAACTAGTCTTAGGATAACAAAACTATCGACGAATCTCTCACTTATTATATAAATAATAAGTAAAAATTACAATGGTAAAGGAAAAAAAATTGTGTTACAATATATATCAT
>DATESJ010000202.1:0-2470 GCA_035270885.1 Sedimentibacter sp.
GGAGGCGGATGCCTTATCCATGGCATGGATAAACTGATTGAAAAGAGAACCGGTTTAGTTGTAACTATAGCAGAAGATGCGGTATCTTGTGTTGCCAAAGGAACTGGGCAATCATTAGAGCATATGGATATGTTAAAAGATGCTTTAATTACTGAAAATATAAAAACAAATTACAACAACGTTGGTTAATTTATACTGACGATTGAAATTATCGCATTAAGATGGATGAAAATACAATAACGTAATTCAATAGAAAATTTATGTTTAATTGAATTATGTTATAAAAAAGAGGTTATATATGAAAGTTAGGAAGGCAGTTATACCTGCGGCAGGGTTGGGCACTAGATTTTTGCCGGCGACGAAAGCAATTCCTAAGGAAATGCTGCCCATTGTGGACAAACCAACAATACAATACATAGTAGAGGAAGTTATTGCTTCCGGGATTGAAGATGTTTTAATAATTACAGGAAGAAATAAAGGCTCAATTGAGGAGCATTTTGACAGAGCTATAGAGTTAGAGGATAATTTAGAGAAAAATAATAAAGAAGAATTTTTAGAGGAAATTAGAAAAATTTCCAAAATGATAAACATTCATACTGTAAGACAAAAAGATCCTTTAGGATTAGGACATGCAATTTATTGTGCAAAATCTTTCGTTGGAAACGAACCTTTTGCAGTACTATTAGGCGATGATATTGTAGATTCAAGTAAACCATGTCTTAAGCAAATGCTTGAAATTTACGATGAATATCAGTCAACTATTCTTGGAGTTCAAGCGGTAGGATGGGAAAATGTTAACAAATACGGTATAGTATCCGGAAGCAAAATTAATGAAAGAATGTATACTGTAAATGATTTGGTTGAGAAACCTCATAAAGATAATGCACCATCCAATATTGCCATATTAGGTAGATATATTATAACTCCCAAGATATTTGAAATATTGGAAAATACAAAGACCGGTGTGGGTGGAGAAATTCAACTTACAGATGGCTTAAAAGAACTTTGTAATATAGAAGAAGTATATGCATATATATTTGAAGGCAGAAGATATGATGTGGGGAATAAACTCGGCTTTCTTGAAGCAACTGTTGACTATGCACTCAAAAGAGATGACTTAAGGGACAACTTCAAAAAATATCTAAAAACATTAAATTTAGAATAAGGGGTGACAATATGCATAATGAAAAGTATGAAATCTGGCTTAACAGTCCATATGTAGACGATAAGTTAAAGGAAGAATTAAAGGGAATTGAAAAAATCGACAATGAAATCGAGGACAGATTTTATAAAGAATTAGAGTTTGGTACAGGAGGCATGAGGGGGAAGATTGGTGCAGGCACTAATCGCATGAATTTTGTAACTATATCAAAAGCAACTCAAGGTATTGCAAATTATTTAAATGAAAAGTATACAAATGAAGAAATTTCAGCAGCAATAGCATATGATTCAAGAAATATGTCAAAGGAGTTTGCAGAAAAAACAGCATCTGTATTTGCAGCAAATAACATTAATGTTTATCTTTTTGACAGTCTTAGACCAACTCCCGAATTATCCTATGCTGTTAGGTGTTTTAAATGCAAAGCTGGAGTTGTAATAACTGCAAGCCATAATCCACCGGAATATAATGGTTACAAGGTATATGACGAATTTGGCGGTCAGGTGGTTGAAGACGCCAATAAAATAATTGAGAAAATAAATGATGTCAGATTAGAAGAAATAAAAGTATCCGAGTTTATAGGAAACAATAAAATCCAATTAATCGGAAATGATGTTGATACACTTTACATAAATGAAATTAAAAAATTAAGCTTGCAAGAAGATATTGATAAAAATATCAAAATTATATACACACCTCTCCACGGTTCAGGCAATAAATTAGTGAGAAGGGTGCTTGATGAAATGGGATATGACAATGTATTTGTTGTTAAGGAGCAAGAAGAGCCGGATCCCCAATTTTCAACTGTGAAATCACCAAATCCTGAAGAAATCAGCTCATTTGAAATAGCAATTAAAAAAGCGGAAGAATTAGATGGAGAGATTATCATAGGTACAGACCCTGATTGTGACAGAGTAGGAGTTGTAGTCAAACATAAGGGAGAATACATTCCTTTAAACGGTAACCAAACAGGAGCATTGCTTTTAAATTACTTATTAAGAACTTTAAATGAACAAGGAAAGATGCCGGAAAATCCAGCCGTTGTTAAAACAGTTGTAACCAGCGAAGTTTCCAATGGCATTGCTGCTAAATTCAAGGTAAATACCTTTGATACATTAACTGGTTTTAAATATATTGCTGAATTAATGCAGAAGTTTGAAGAAACAAAAGAATATAATTTCTTATTTGGATATGAAGAAAGCTATGGATATTTAGCGGGAACCTTTGTAAGAGATAAGGACGCAGTTATTGCTTCAATGCTCATTTGTGAAATGGCTGCATATTATAAAAAACAAAGAAAGTCGTTAATTG
>DATESJ010000203.1:0-15060 GCA_035270885.1 Sedimentibacter sp.
CCGATTTGATAAAGCTACGACAGTGCGTCGCCGCTACCACTGATATCGTGTTGTGTCGATGAAAGCGCGTTGTTTTCATGCTGAACTTAGGAGCAAATAATTTGCAGTTGGTGGTGATTGAAGCGTGTCGCTTAACATCCAAATGCAAAATGAAGTTTAAATATCCATACTTATCACGTCAGATTTTATCAAGCACAAATTTAATATTTACATACAAAAAAATTGCCAGAATAAGATGAGACTTATACGTCTCAATTCTTACTCTGGCAATTTGCCACATTTTAATATTAGGCTCTGTTAAATAATAGTGTTGTTCGTGAGCGTAAATAGAGAAATCATGTTAAAATGTGTGATTTCCTTTACTTGGTTTTAGTTTAAAGTTGTGTTCCTACTCGTATTTAAATATTCTTTTTAATTCGTTTAGTTGACATTCTCGTTCATGGGTTATAGCATTGATATCATTTGAGTTAAGCAATCCTATTGTTTTAACAGCATAATCTGATGCAACCATTGAATGTTCTCTCATGTGTCCACTTCCTACTGCCTGTCCTGCAACTCTTAATGCGGTTTTCTGAAGTTCGTCATCACATTCACGTGCAAGTTTGTGGATTTTAAATCCTGCTTGTCTAACATCGTGCATTCTTGCTTTATTCAATTGCCATAATTCATTTGTATGAAATCCATCAACGATATCATCTACTGAATTATAATCAATACCGACAATATCCAATATATGTTTAGCAATAGATAACGACCATTTTGCCAAATCTATTTGGCTCGTTTTTTCATATAATTCATCAATTTCTGCTCTCAATTGATTGTTATCTACAATCTTTATTTTAGTCTTTGTTGGCATAAAGCACATCCGCCACAAACGTATTGCGTTAATATTTGATTTACTTAACATCATACATAATTTGCAGTCCTTGTTTTATATTGTTTTAATCTTGTATCGGTTAACTTTGTAGCACTACTTATAATGATATGTCCTACATAAGTAGATTTTGGTTATTTACCATGTCTACTTATGGAGGATCATATCAAAGTGGAATGGACAGAAAAAGCAAAGTCTTTTCTACCAAACAAAGAATATAGATATCTTTCACCTGTGGTATTGGTTAGAAATAGTGATGAGAAAGTAACTCAATTACATTCTGTAGCACTTACCAATACTTCTGCCATCAGCGGAATGAAACCGATTATCAATTCTTTGTCTATACCGACGGAGCAAACCAAGCATGCATCAGATGAAACACAGGCGCATTATCTTAAAATGCTAAATATATCAAAACAAGACTTTGATAAATACAAAAATGTACTTTGATTTGGAGATGATTAGTTTGAACAAAGCAGAAATAATAAAGAGTATTACACTGGATGATATACCCGTTGTATATCATCCAGTATTATTATATAAGTCATACATATTATGAATTTTTGTCGTGTTACAATCGCCCTATATTGCAAAATATAAGATAATACTACACTAGAAAACTCCTAAGATAATATATAGGGTTAATTTATCGACTCTAAAAATAAAAATGTACTTCATTACGCAGTATTTACGTCTATATTAAACAAAGGATTCTTTTACAAAATATAATTTTACTCTATTATCTATATAACAGTTTCAGAATTCAAACTTATATTTTTTTATTATTTTTGATTACAACTAATTTTAATTTAATTCATAAATTAGTATATTTATATAGTTCATTAATTTATGATACATAAATCGGACTAAGTGTGTAAATCAACAACAATGTTCCTGCCTTATATAAAAATCAAACATTACTATTTTTCACTTTTTTCAATAAATACTTTGTTAGTATCTGTGAAGCTAATTCATCACTTTCCCTAATAAATTAGCAATCTCTATATACTTTTTATCTTATTTTTCATAAGTCTGTAACTTTGTGTGGATTGGAAAACCCTGATAAAATTTCTCTTCCAATTGAATCAAATAATCTAATTTTTTCAATATTTTAGTTTTTAAATTATGGGATGATATAAATTTATATTTGATGACTAAATTTAACAACAGCGTAGATACATTAATAATCTCTCCTATTTCATTAAAAAGCAAAATATATTCTATTTTGCTAATCAAATTTCTGTAATAAATAAATTCTACTCGTTTCCGCATCAAAAGATTGCGTTCTAGAATAAGGTATGCTATTCTAAAATCTTTAAATAAGTGTTCTGATTTTCTAAGTGTATCAAAAATAGAAAATCCATATAAATCTTTATGTATAGGAAATTGGTCGCAACGCATAAAACTGGAATTCATTCCACAAGAATATTCCTTCATTTTTTCATTCATAAAATCTAAACTAAATTCTATATCTTCGTTGTTACAATTATACATATAACGCTTTAGAATTCCTTCTTTTACTATTGCTATATCAAATACGCTATATGAAATCTTCGCAATCGCCAGCTTATTATTATATCCCAAAATATAATAAACCTGTTCCCTGTCACTATAACCAAAGATTAGGTTGCTATGCTGATAATGGCATTGATTATATGCCCTTCGGTTCTGTACATAAAACTCATCTAACAGCACCTCTATATACTGATTTTGAGATACATAATATTTGATATAATTTTCTATTCCTTTATAAAACAGTTTAACTTCTTTATAAGTGTTCTTAAAGATATCAAGAAAGTAATTTACAAAATCATACTGATAATTTTTCATCGGATACATATCGTAATCCAAATGTATGATTCCTTCTATACTTATATCTGTATAGCGTAATTGTATATAATTCATAAAAAGCCAATTATAATAAAGATTTTCCCCCATATCTACGTGTAAGCCTATTCGCTTTACCGTAAATGGTAGTTGATCAATACTCATTTTCTCTATCAATACCCAATTTTCTCTATTTTTTCTTGCGTGTAGGCATATGTTACTGTCTTCTACCGATAATTTTATATATATCGGTAATTCAAATCCACTATAATTGCCATTTAAGCTATGACAACAATCGTTTATATTGTAAAACAGACTCAGTTTTCTGTTAATGTAAAATACAAAAATATTTTTTCTCGTTTCTAAGGCTTTTCTCTCATCCTCATCAGAAAGAAACAAATTGATAAATGCAAGGTTTGTTACTCCAAAATAATCAATTTTCAATGTAATCTCATCTTTATTCATACAACAACGAGATACCGTATATGTACGCCCTGTTTTATAAGGATTTCCAGAAACAATGAATTTTTCATCATTTTCATCAGTTCCTATTTCAACATTATTAGAATGCTCTTCCCATTCCATTTTTTTATAGTTCTGTATATTCCCTTCAAACAAGTGCTCTTTTTTATACTCATCACATTCTAGGATACTGTGCATATAGGCCGTGTGAGTGTAAGAATAAATATTAGGTAATATACTGACTGGTAATATTTTTTCCATATGCGCTCCTATTTAGTAAGTGTTTTGCACAAATTAAATCATTTGCTCTGTTCAAACTTAAAAATATTGTTTGTAATTTATGTGTTGTTACTTTGTAAACGTTACCTTTTTGTACGAGTTCTTTAATATTTATAGTAATTGTATATTTTAGGAGTTCCATTGACTAATCACTTTGTGCTTTCTTACTATTTTAATTACTATTTGTTTATGTATCATCTTTTCAGATTTCAGAGCCTTATGATACTGTTGCTACATCTAATATTAAAACTTTTGGACTTTTCTGCATTATTAATATGATTAAAGTAATATCTTACTAATACTATTAAAATAACTATTAATACTAAAAACATAACTAGTATCTTCGTCACTTCAAATTACCTCTTTCATTTTTCTTTCTTCAACTACGTGAAATCTATAATTACTAATAAAGGGATAGCAATTATTAATAATCAATTCTACATATGAATCACTCTATTACATCTACTTAACAAGGTTTCTCTATGTGTAATCATAATTAAAGTTTTTTCATCATTCATATTACTCAGAAGCATATTTAATATTTCATATTCATTTTCATAGTCTAATGCCGAAGTAGCTTCATCAAATACAATTACCTCTGACTGTTGTAAAAATAATCGTGCTATTAATAACCTCTGCTTTTGACCTCCTGATAACCGAACACCCTTTTCTCCAATTATAGTTTCAAACTTTTCAGGCAATGATAAAATAAATTCTAAAATATTTGCATCATTGCATACTTTGATCAAATCCTCTTCATTTGCATCATTTTTCCCAAACAATAAATTTTCTCTAATTGTAAGATTAAATAAAAGTGATTCTTGCATTAAAAAACCAACTGTGGAATAAAGTTCTTTCATATCTAGTAATCCCATTTCAACATCATTCCAATAAAGATTTCCTTCCAGCTCTTTTAAGCATCCTGCCATAATTTTAATTAACGTACTTTTTCCACAACCACTCTCACCAATTATAGCAACTGTCTCACCCTTCATAACCTGTAATGAAAAATCATTTAATATAAATTCTTGTTGATCCTTATATTTAAAATTTATATTACTAATTTTAACACTATTGAATTTCTCTATTTTTTTTAGTTTTGAAGTATTATCTAAATTCAAGATATCATTAATTCTATCTATAGATACTTCTTGCTCCCCGCGTTTAATTATTATATCTGTAGTACTTAAAACTACATCCACAAAATTAGTATAATATTCCATAAATACCAATAATGCTGGAACGGTTGCAAATCCATTAATCACAAGAATTCCACCTAATAAATACAATCCCATTCTTGTTAAAAATACATCTTTAAACGCTAAAAATGTTCTGTTTAAAAACCAAAAAATGTGTGATTTTAAAAATGAATTACCTAAATCTATCCACAATTTTTCAAATTGTTTTTCTTGTATATCCTGAAGACAATTTGTCTTCACTTCTTTCCAAAATAACAAGTTCCCCAACATGAAATTATTATATGTATCATATAATTCTCTTTGAATTTCATATTGAATATTACTCTTATTTTTAATATATTGAGTTATATAATACGATATTGGTAATACTAAAAAGCTAACTACCGCAAGAATCCAATTCAAATATATTAATATTCCAATCATTAATACAATTTGTACAAAATTAATAATTATTTGAATTTTCTTCTCAAGAAATGACACTACATTATCAGTATCATTATGTAAACGTCCCTTAAATTCACCAGCAGTAATGTTTGGAAGATCATAAATAGTAAGATCTGATAATTTAAGTAAAACCTTATTTTTTATCTCTAAGTTCATCATAGGGAAGACTTTATTGTAAACTATTCTTATAATTACTTGTATAAAAGCTTTTAAAATGTACACAAGTATATAAAGAAAAACAACCCACCATAACCACTCAACTTCTTTACGCATTATTACCTTATTAAGCAATATAAGATAAATATATGGTGGCAAAAGAACCACAATCGACTTTAAAACCTGTAATCCGATATACACAATAATTCTAAATTGATACTTTTGTGTATTATACATATTTCTCATTTTACACCTCATCATTACATACTGATTTCATATTAAAATAATTAAAATAAAGTGATTTATATTGTGCACATTCTTTCATCAAATATTCATGATTTCCCATTCCAGCAACTTTTTGATTTGCCAATACTACAATCTTATTTCCTGTAATAACTGTCGAAAACCTGTGAGAAACTGTTAAAATAGTAGCATTAGGTAATGATGAATAAATGAATTTATTGACTTCTCTTTCAGTTTCTTCATCTAATGCACTAGTTGCCTCATCAAGTAATAAAATGAGAGGTTTTCTATATAAACAGCGCGCTATTGCAATTCGTTGCTTTTGTCCCCCTGACAATTCTCTCGCACCTTCACCAACTACAGTATCTAATCCATCTGGAAGTTCTTCTAATAATCCATCCAATTTCAACCCACTCAATATATTTTTAATCGTATCATCATTTTTACAATCATTTGTTAATGCAATATTCATCCTCAAACTACTATAAAACAATCCATTCTCTTGTTGAACAACAGCAATCTGCTTTCTCAAACTCGAAATAGTATACTCTTGCAAGCAAATATCGTCAATGCAAATTTTTCCCTCACATGGTTCATATAAACGACATAAAAGTTGTATCAACGTGCTCTTTCCTTCTCCACTCTTACCAACAATCGCAATACGATCCCCAGAAACAATCTTTAAGTTAAATTTTTCTAATATATTTCTGTTTTCGCTTTCGTAACTAAATGAAATATTTGAAAAATTTATTTCTCCCGTAATAATTTCTCTATCAATAGCGTTAACACTATCTTGTTCTTCTTCGCATTTTAATAAATCTTCAATACGCTTTATACCAATAAGATTAGCATTAATATCCGTGATTTTTGTTCCAATTGCATTGAAATATGTAGCACATGTTGAAAAGTAAGCGGCGCATGCAATAAATTGTCCAACTGTCATTTTATTATTTAAAATATAAAATGTTGAAATACAATAAATACCTAATAAACCAATAGTTGTTAATGCTTCATTTAAATTAACAGATGCAATTTCCTGATAACCAACCTTTATCTCATTCTTCCTAATTTTATTTAGTTTATTTGTATAATCATTCATTACTTTTTTGTGTGCATTTAATAATTTCCACTGAGAAATTCCAACCATCATCTCCATTATCCACGAATTCAAAAATCCTTTTTGTTCTTGAATTTGAAAATACTGTTTTTTGATTTTTCGTGAAAAGAAGCGTATATACAAAGCTATAATTGGTGTTAATAAAATAGCAATAAGTCCAAGATATATATTTGTTATTAATAAATACCCAATTGCTATAAACAATTGCACAAAATTAGATAACAAATAAAATAAACTGCGATGAATAAATTCCAGAAAACACTCTGTGTCTTCCAATATACGATTCATCACATCCCCACTTTTTATATTCGTCAACACGGCAGCTTTTAGTTTTATTACATGGCTAAAGCATATTTTTCTTATATTAACGACATATGTCGCTTTTAATTGTGCCCATACATAATTTAACACACCATGAAAAATTTGATTTATTAAGTACAAAGCGGCATATATAAAAAAACATAATAAAAATCCTCTTATTTGCTTTTTATAAAAAATTTGATCAACAATCTTGCCTGTAATATAGGGAAACATAGAGCCTGATATCGTACTTAATACTACCGCAAGAAAAAGCACTAAAAAATATCCTCTATACCCTTTTGTCGTTTTATAGATAAAATTCATATTCCTTTATATAAGATACACACTTTCTTATATATTCCTCCCTTTATTTATAAATCTTTTGAACTATTTAATGCAATAATTTCCTGATCAAGTATATAAAACTACAGAACCATTATCTGTTATATAGATTTAATAACTACTACAAGTGCGAACATTTATGTGTTATAAAATTCACTCTAATTTATTGATAGGGATCAATTTTTCTCTAATATCTCCTACCGTCAACCATGTACTGTTATTTCCAGAAGTATATGCAAATCCCTCTTGAACTTTTACTCCAAGCGGAATACTATTTTGTTTACTATTCCATTTCATTTGTGGATATATTATATAATAATCTTTAAACTCATAAGTATTTAAACTGTCTTCTTCTGTTATCATACACTCATGTAATTTTTCACCTTCTTGAATTCCAATTATTTGAATTTTTGCATCTGGTGCCATGGCACGTGCTAAATCAATTATATTAAACGAAGGGATTTTTGAAATATAAGTTTCTCCACCATTTGCCTTATTTAGCGCCAATATTACTAGCTCTATAGCTTGTTCCATACCAATCCAAAACCTTGTCATCCTTTCATCTGTTAATGTTAGGACATCCTTTCCCTCACTAATGCATTTAGCAAATATTGGAATAACTGAGCCTCTACTTCCTGCGACATTTCCATATCTAACAACCGAAAAATTTATATCTTTATCCCCCACATATGCGTTTGCTGCTATAAACAACTTATCTGATACGAGTTTGGTTGCACCATATAAATTAACAGGGTTTACTGCTTTATCCGTTGAAAGTGCCACAACTTTTTTTACCCTTTTTTCAATTGAGGCTTCAATAATATTTTCAGCACCAATTATATTCGTTTTTACTGCTTCAATTGGGTTATATTCACAAGCATGTACATGCTTCATTGCTGCTGCATGTATTACATAATCCACACCTTCGAATGCTCTAAATAATCTTTCTTTATCGCGAACATCACCTATGAAAAAACGTAATTTCGACTTATACTTAATAAACTCAGTTTGCATTTCAAATTGTTTATACTCATCCCTTGAATAAATAATTATTTTTTGAGGGTCATAATTTTCCAAAACATATTTTACAAATGCCTTTCCAAAACTACCCGTACCACCTGTAATCAATATAGTTGCTTTATTTAACATAAAATCTCCCTAATTTTTTTTGAATTTGATAATTGTTAAATTTAATAGGACATAAACATTAATTATATATTCGCTTTAAATAAATATTCACTATTAACATGCCATCCTCTAGGTCTTAACTTTATTCCTTCATTATCTAAATCTTCGTAATTACTTGCCCACTTTTCCAGACGACACAAAAGATCATCCGTTTGATCAATATAATTTATTATTTTTATATTGCTATAATCAAAATCAATCAGTAAATCTAACACCTCCAAATCAATCTTTTTAAATCGATTTCCAATTATCGAAAGTCGCAAATCTTCTATACCGCAGTTCAAGATATAGTTCTGACAATAAGAATAAAATGCAAAAAATCTAGATGAGTCATTTCTCCAAAGTTCTATTTTAGCACAGTATTTAGTTACATCTTCATCTTCGAAATCATATCTTAAATATCCATTATCAATTCTTAAACTATTCTTAGAATCAGAAAAATAATGAAAAAAAGCTTGACTATTTAGAATAATACGAAGTTTACTTGATGCACTTGCTGGTGGTTGTGAAATATATGTACCTTCAGGAAATTTCACACTTTTTAAAAACTCGATATTCTCTTTTACATCATTCATTGTAGACGTTGGTTCAAACATAATATAATTTATTTTGAATGGAATTTTGAGTTTTTTCAAAATATTTATAGCTTCCCTATTCATTGGTCCTTCACTATTTTTATTGAAAATATTAAGTACCCTCTTTGAGCCTGATTCAATCCCCAATGATACTCCACGCAATCCAATATCAAATAATTTCATTAGTAGTTCTTGACCATTAATAATCCGATTAACTCGCGTTTGAAAAGTGAACTTAATATTAATGTTTTCTTCATTTATTCGTGTAATAAAAAAATCAAACCATTTCTTATCAACTGAATCAATCGCCAAAAAATCCAGATCACTAAAATATATCCATTGATCTATATTCTCATCATAAAAATTTTTAATTTCTAAAATAACATTTTCTACACTTCTATATCTATAATATCCATAAAATGGTTTTTCACAACAAAATAGACAGTTATTGAAACACCCCCTCGATATCATTGTATTTAAATCAGTTTTACTGTGCATTGCTTGAATTGGAAGATCATCGAGGTTTTTTACTTTAACTTCATTTATTATTTGTGTTTCATTCGTTTTTCCTTTACTTGTTGTAATAATATTATAAAAATTTATTTCGGGCTCCCCTATAATTATATAATCCACCAATCCTTTATGAGTAGTGGATAAAAATTGCGACCAAAAAGTACAATATACTCCATATGCAATAAGAATACTATTGGGAGACTCTGATCTTATTAAATTAATAAAATTTATTGTCTCATTTATATACTCTGTTGTGTTTATTAATAAACCGATATATTCTGGTTTTTTTTCAAGAACATGTTCTAAAACTTCCTTCTGCGTATTGTTGTACAACGATGTAACTATATAATCATTGGATAACATCGATGCAATAATATCCATATGCGGATAATTACTTACTGGTCGCTGCTCCACAATATTATCCAAGTACAATAATGTTACTTTCATCATTTATATTCCTCCTCACTTTTAACTACATTTTCTCAAATATATATTCATTAATTATCCTAGAGTCTAAGTTAAAAACTTGTCCACTAACGCCTTTTAAAAAATCTGAAGCATACCAAATAATGAAATTCACTAAATCATCAATAGCATATTTTTCTTTAATTGCCGACCTTCTTTGCGCATTAATTTCCTTATACTCTTTTGAACAATTTAAATCTGTTTGTATATAACCAGGACATATTGCATTTATTAATATATTATGTTCTCCCATTTCCATGGCTAATGATTTTGTAAATGCAATAACCCCAGCTTTCGATGTCGCATAATTACACTGTCTATAACTCCCTTCTTGTCCTTTTAAAGATGCAATATTTAATATTTTTCCTCTATTATTTTTTTTCATTAGTTTTATATATTCTTTTGAACATAAGAAACATCCTGTCAAATTGGTGTCAATTACTTTTTTCCATATTGCTTCACTCATTTCATATGAACTATTATCTTCACTTATCCCTGCATTATTTATAAGTAAATCCAAATGCCCGTATTTAATTACTATTTGTTTATACATATTCTCAACTGCAATCACTTTGGATACATCACACTGAATTATCATGCACTTGTTATTAAAAACGCTTATCTCTTCCAGTAAATGTGAAGCCTCACTCCAACTTTTATTATAATTAATAATTACACTTGCGCCTTCTTTTGCTAAGATAAAAGCAACTCTTTTTCCGATCCCTCTAGATGCACCTGTTATAAGTATGACCTTATCACTGATATCTATATCCATTTCAGATCTCCCCTTCATATACTCCAACTACTTTATTTAGTATTTTTTTTAATTTTTCAATTTGATTTTGATTAGCCAAAGAATACTTTTTATATAAAAATTGGTTACACAATACATGGTGTAATTCACCCTGTGTTAATATTTTTAAACAATTCTTAATTTTCTCTTCTACTATTAAGAGTTGTTCATCATTAGCAAATATACTAATATTTCTTAAATAACAATCCTTTTTTTCATATTTTTCATGGTTATGTAAATAAATTCGCCAACCATTTATATAAACGATATTAATATTTTTCTTTAATGCAAAGTTTAAAGCTTCACTAGTGTTGTTAACAATCGGTTCTCCACAATCATTCAACGAAGTATTACATATCATTGGTATATTCGTAATCTCATTAAATTTAACTAACACATCATAAAGTAAATTATTATCTTCTCTACTTAATGTTTGAACCCTTGCACTTGAATCCAAATGACAAATTGCAGGTATATACTTACTTTTATCCTTTTTGGCAATAAATGTATTCAACATAAACTTTGTTTCATAAGATTCTTCAAACCATTCATTAACTTTTTCTTCAATTACTATTGGTGCTACTGGTCTCCACCATTGACGTTGCTTTATTTCATTTAAAACATCTTTTGTTTTATTAAACCTTGGGTCACCTAAGATGCTTCTAGCTCCAAGTGCTCTTGGACCGATTTCTGCCTTACCATTTACCCATACCACTGGTCCTGTTAAAATATCATCTACTACATTTGTAGGTGTACCTCTTTTCACATCAAATATAAACTTTTCAAACTCCGAGCTTTCTATTACATTTCTCACCTCTTCATCACTGCATTCTTTACCCCAATATGCATTTTTTAACGAAAATGTGAAATCTTTATCAGCAATATAAAATTTCAATAATCCCAAGCCAAGACTTATACCCGTATCATTTACACATGGTGGAGCCAATAATTTTTTCTTAAATCGTTTAACTAACATACTATTTATTGGACAGTTTAATGCAAATCCTCCCGAAAGAGCCAAATAACATTGTCCTAAGTCAAGTGAATATTTGTTTTTTATAATATCAATATTATTTTCCAACGTTTCTAAAGAATATCTTGTTACTATCTTAACAAGCATACTAACCCTATTCTCGTACTCTGAAAATTTATTATCATAATATTTAACATAATCAGAATTTAAATCTACACTCATTATATGTTCTATCAATAAACTTAATTTTTTCTTTTCTTTAACATAGTCCTCGTATGAATAAATATATTCAAATTTGTTTTCAAAACCGTAATATTCTGCACTACAGGCACTTCCTAATGCCATTAATGTGCCCTCTTCTAATCCTACGATATTTTTTGTACTCAACCATATTAATGCTGGGGAGGCTACAGGTTCATATCCTAAAATATTTCCACGTGTACTTACAGACGCTATGTACAAATAGCGATTATACATTCCCATATCGCACTCTCCATCAGGTCCTCCATCAACTGCCAACGCCACAATTGTATCTTGATCAAAAATCTTTTTTTCATAAAGTAGACATGAGTATAAATGTTCATAACTATGAAGCGTAAATCGTTTATCTAAATTTTCGATTTTTGTATCCCCAACATTTTTCTCAATTCCGAGTGTTCCCCATACTTTTTCAACATCATCAAAAGTTATATTGTATTCGCTTAATAATTGATTTATCACATCTATTGCTTGTTCTGTACTATAAAATGATCTGAGCTGATGTTTTTCTCCTGTATATCTTTCCAATTCCCAATAATGAATTAACTCAACTTCATTATTTTTTTTCTTCCATAATGCCATGTTTTGATCATGTCTTACACATGTCGAAATCACATTATTGATATCACTGATACTAAAATATGTACTTAGATAATAACCATCAGCCAACATATTTACCCTCCTCTATAATTTTGTTTATAATACTCTTGTCTTTTCTAGAAACATACTCCGCTGCTACTATTTTCAAATCATTATATGGAATTAACTCAAACCATTTAATCATTTTATTCATTTTATTCTGTTCGTAAAGATTATACGCAAATAGAAGCATTAAAATATTTCTAATAAACAAACTATCAATTTTTTCCAACAACTTAAGAAAGTCTTTTTCGCTAACAACTCCTATTGACAATTCTAATTCAAAAAATAAATTCATATCTCTTTGAAATTCATCATGCTTAATATCTACCTTGATTTTAGGTAAATTTTTATCTTCATATATGTCAATTCCTTGAGAATTAATAATTTTTTCTGCTCGAGCAAAATGTCTTGAAAACAAATCCAGGGAACCTACAAAATGATAATATTTTCCAACTTCAACATCAATCCAATATGCAAACATTTCATGTAAAATTGACCATTCGAATTGATTAATACCTGAGAAACCCCAAATAATATCATTTGCTCTCAATGATACTTGCATATCAAGTTTCTTATCTGGCGTGACAATAAATTGTATCCAATTATTACAAGGACAATCTAATATTTTTTCACCATAATCACGCTGTGGATCATATAAAACTGCTACTAGTCTTCTCGAAAAAATCGAATATTTATTTCTTGTAGCCTCCAAATATAACTGTTCTATTTGATCAACACCATACCAATCTCTCAGTCTTTTTCCATATGCACCAGTCCAAATATTACCATCCTCTGAAAAATCACAAGCCCTTTTTAAATATTTCTTCAAAAAAGACATATTGTCTCTACCACCTAAAACCCACATGGTTTCAGCTAAAGTTGCAAATATATTATTATTTCTATGTGGTATAATATAACAACGCTCCTGAGGCTTTTCTATTTCAATTAAAACCGATGTTAATTCCTTAATACGTCCATTTAAAGTCGTAAACTTGTGCCCTTCATCAACTATTTTGTCCAGAGCTACCAAAAATACTTCTCTAACATTTTTCCCGGAAACAATATTCATCTACATAAACAATCACAATTAAATACAATAATTGGATTTTTCCTTTCATAATCTATAAAAAAATAATACAACATAATTCTTTAAGCACTTAAGAAAGTGTATTTAAAAAAATATTTTCTTTAAAAGTAAATTTCGCTACTAATTCTACCGGTATAAAATAATAAAAATCAAATGAAAATTTTTCAATATTTTCAACTATCCGTCCAACCCTTTGTCTGAATCTCTCCTCAATAAAAACGTCTTTTTCTCCATTCTTATCTATATATACTGATATATGGAATTGTTCGTCTTGTATTATTTTTATATCTCTAATACAGCTGATTTTATCTTCAAAATATATACCTCTCATTACTCTTCTAAAAACATTTTTCCCACTGTATTGAGTATTAATAAGTAGTTCATTAGCTCTATCACCACATAATTCAATTATTTTAGATTTTGCACCACATTTGCATTCTCCATCAATAAACCTACCTCTATCCCCAAGTCTATATTTTAGAAAACACATTTCTTTATTTTCAATATGCGTAACAATAATTGTCCCAACCTTATTTTTTTCGCGAATAATTTTGCCATTTTCATCCACTATATCTACTCTTAAATATTCGTCATTAACATGCAATTTTCCCTCTTTACATTCATATGCAATATTCCAAAATTCTCTAGTCCCATAATTATTTACAAATTTAGTTCTATATGTTTTACTAAGTTCCATTTTTTCATTTTCTTCAAAGGATTGGCTTGTATACTCACAAAATAGTATTTGTTCTTGTATAAATTTTTTTTTACTTTCAGCTAAATACAAAGACAACTTTTTATATATTAATGGCGTTGCAAATATCCAGAATTTTTCCATATCTAACATAATATTAGTAATATCTTCAAGATCATCGGGCTTAAATTCCCATAAGTTGATCCTATTCAATATTTCTTGATTTGAGTGTAAAAATAAAAAAGAATTTGATAAAGATATATTTGAATTATATTCTTTTCTCCTTTTAAATAAATATCTACTTTCTTTTAATCTTAATTGTGAGCTTTTTAATATTGGAAACTTTTCCCCTGATGTTCCCGAAGTGAATTCTACACTCCACATATTATTAATTTTTTTATCATGATTTTTAGAAATCCCTGACGTATTCATCATTTCTTTAATAATTAACGATTTCAAATGGTTGTCGACTATAATTGTCTTTTCGAGATTATTAAGAATTTCTTTTTTCCCTATCGCTGGTATTTCATCGTATATTTCTTCAAATTCTTCATTTGCATGTGCACAATAGTTTTTTTTTATACTCTGGATATCTTAGTTCAATCATTTTTGTAATAATTTCATTTGTC
>DATESJ010000204.1:0-2611 GCA_035270885.1 Sedimentibacter sp.
GAACAGATTAGGATTCTTACCTACTGAAGAAAATGCCGATAAGGTAGCTGATATTGCTAAATTAGAAAATATCAAAATTGAAGGTGCCTATTCTCATCATGCTAAAGCTGATGAAAAGGACAAAACAACTGCTCATATGCAGGCAGGAAGATTTATTAAGTTTATGAAAATGCTTAAAGAAAGAAATGTAGAAATACCTACAAAACATATTGCAAACAGTGCTACTATAATAGAAATGCCTGAATACTATTTCGATATGGTAAGACCAGGCATTATTTTAGCAGGTTTTTATCCTTCTGATGAAGTAGACACAGAAAAATATAAGTTTGAAATATGTGTTACACTTAAGGCAAGACTTGCAAATGTAAAAACTATCGATGCCGGTGAAGGTGTAGGATATGGACATTTATACCGTGCTGATAAACCTGTAACAGTAGGTACTATTCCTTTAGGATATGCAGATGGTTATAGTAGGTTGTTATCCAACAAAGGATATGTTGTTGTAAAAGGTGTTAAGTGTCAAATTTTAGGAAAAGTGTGCATGGACCAATTTATGGTTGATTTGTCCAATGTTGAGAATCCACAAATAGGTGACGTGGCAATAGTTTACGGTGATGGAACAGATGGAGCTATGACAGCTGAGGATATAGCTAACATGAGAGGTACTATTTCATATGAAGTGCTTACAAATTTAGCCGTAAGAAGACTTCCAAAAATATACGTTTAAGGAGCTTATATGAACTTTGATTTAATCGAAAAAAATGACAATGAACTCTATCGCTTCATGATGGAAGAAAAAGAAAGACAAAACATTAATATTGAATTAATTGCATCAGAAAATTTTGTATCTGAAACAGTATTGCAAGCAATGGGCAGTCATTTAACAAACAAATATGCTGAAGGATATCCCGGCAAAAGGTATTACGGTGGATGCGAATATATTGATAAGGTAGAAGATCTTGCAAGAGATAGAGCTAAAAAAATATTTGGTGCAGACCATGCCAATGTTCAGCCTCATTCAGGCTCTAATGCAAACTTTGGAGTATATTTTGCTGTTTTAAAGCCAGGAGATAAAATATTGGGCATGGACTTATCTCATGGAGGCCATTTGACACATGGAAGCCCTGTAAATATGTCCGGTTCTTATTTCGACATTGTATCTTATGGAGTTAACAAGGAAACTGAAACAATTGACTACGACCAAGTTAGAGAAATCGCTAAAATAGAAAGACCTAAAATGATAGTTGCCGGAGCAAGTGCTTATTCCAGAATTATTGACTTTAAAGCATTTAGAGAAATAGCTGATGAAACCGGAGCTTACTTCATGGTAGATATGGCACATATTGCCGGATTAATAGCTGCAGGCCTTCATCCTAACCCTGTAGAATATGCAGATTTTGTTACGACAACTACTCATAAAACCTTAAGAGGTCCAAGGGGTGGAATGATTTTGTGTAAAAAAGAATTTGCACAAAAAATAGACAAGGCAATATTCCCGGGAACACAGGGAGGTCCTTTGATGCATGTTATTGCTGCTAAGGCTGTATGTTTTAAGGAAGCAATGGAAGATGACTTTAATTTATATCAACAGCAAGTTTTAAAAAATGCAAAAGCATTATCTGGTGAACTGATGAATAAAGGATTTAGAATAGTTTCAGGAGGCACTGATAACCACCTTATGTTGGTGGATGTAAGAAACAAGAATTTAACAGGCAAAGAAGCTGAAAAAATGCTTGATGAAATTCACATTACAACCAATAAAAACACTATTCCCTTCGATCCTCAGAGTCCATTTGTAACCAGTGGTATAAGAGTAGGAACTCCTGCCGTTACCACTAAAGGAATGAAAGAAGCCGAAATGATTGAACTTGCAGATATAATGGATTCTGCTCTTTCAAAGAATGAGCCTGATAGTGCAATAAAGGAACGTGTACTAAAATTAACTTCTAAATTTAATTAAGAATAAATATGACAGACTGTTAATATAATTATATGGACAGTCTGTCTTTTTTTGCAATATTTGCATTTGTAATATATTTCAAATTACATACAAAATCACCATTTGTGTTCAATACGCGGAAAGTTGTTTGAGAAATGCGGAGATTTTTCTTGCAAAAAAAGGTTCGCAGTGTTATAATCATAGAAATTTTATAAGAGTGAGGAGAAGTTTATGAAAAGAGTATTGTCTTTATTAATTTGCTTGCTTATGGTATTTACTTTATTTACTGGTTGTGCTCAAAAGGAAGCCGATGTTATAAAAATTGGTGTATTTGAACCATTAACAGGCGAAAACGGCGGCGGTGGTCTTCAGGAACTTGATGGTATCAAATATGCCAACAAAATGTATCCTGAAGTATTAGGCAAAAAAATTGAATTGGTTATAGTAGACAACAAAAGTGACAAGGGTGAAGCAACTACAGCTGTAACACGTCTTATTGAGCAAGACAAGGTTGTAGCAATAATTGGTTCATACGGATCAGGAGTTTCTATTGCAGCCGGCGATATAATCAAAAATGCAAAGATACCTGCTATGGGAGCTTCTTGTACAAACCCAATGGTAACACAGGGCAATGAATTCTATTTCCGTGCATGTTTCCTTGACCCCTTCCAA
>DATESJ010000205.1:0-2634 GCA_035270885.1 Sedimentibacter sp.
TCCTTATTTAAGGAAAACACTAAAGCAATATTTGGTGAAACAATAGGTAATCCAGGACTAAATGTATTGGATTTTGAGAAAATGTCCAAAGTTGCCAAGAAGGCAGGAGTTCCTTTTATTGTTGATAATACAATTGCAACCCCATATCTTTGCAGACCTATAGAACATGGCGCTAATATTGTCATTCATTCTGCAACAAAATATATTGACGGTCAGGCTACATGTTTGGGTGGTGTAGTAGTTGATGGTGGAAATTTTGATTGGAATAATGGAAAATTCCCGGGTCTTGTAGAACCTGATCCTTCTTATCATGGATTAAGCTATTATGAAACTTTTAAGGAACAAGCTTTTATAGCTAAGGCAAGAACTAATATCTTAAGAGACTATGGCGCTACATTAAGTGCATTTAATGCCTTTATATATTTAAGAGGATTGGAAACACTTCATGTTAGAATGGACAGACATTGTGAAAATGCACTTAAGGTTGCTGAGTTTTTAGAAGGCAATGAAAATGTACTTTGGGTGAATTATCCTAAGTTAAAAAGCGGTAAATATTATGATGATGCAGAGAAGTATTTACCAAAAGGCGGCAGCGGTATGATTTTATTCGGTATTAAGGGCGGAGCTAAGGCAGGATTAGATTTTACCAGGAAGCTTAAATGGATTAATAATGTTGTCCACCTTGGGGATGTTAGAACTTGTGTACTCCATCCAGGAAGCACTACACATAGACAGTTGTCTGATGAAGAACAAATTGCTGCTGGTGTAATGCCTGAAGCTATTAGATTAAATATTGGAATAGAAAATATAGATGATATTATTAATGATTTAAAGTTAGCTTTACAATAAAATTTGATTGAAAGGAAGATATTATGCCTGTTATTATACCATATGATTTACCGGCTTTTAAAACATTAGAGCACGAAAATATTTTTGTAATGAGCAAAGAAAGAGCAGAAAGGCAGGATATCAGACCCCTTGAAATTGCACTTGTAAATTTGATGCCAACAAAGATTGAAACAGAAACTCAGTTTGTTAGATTGCTGTCTAACAGCCCTATTCAAATAAATGTTGAGTTCATTCACACTTCCACATATGAATCCAAAAATATATCTGATAGCCATATGAAAAACTTCTATAAAAGTATTGGTGACGTAAAAAACAAGAAGTATGATGGTATGATTATTACAGGGGCACCTGTGGAGCTTTTAGAGTTCGAAGAAGTAGACTATTGGGATGAATTAAAAGAAATACTTGATTTTGCTAATAGTAATGTTACTTCTGTTATGTATATTTGTTGGGGAGCACAAGCCGGATTATATCACAATTACGGAATAAATAAAAAAGAGCTTCCAGCAAAGGTATTTGGGGTTTTTGAACATGAAAAGAAGCATGAAACATGTATGCTTTTAAATGGTTTTGATGATATTTTTTATGTGCCTCATTCAAGACATACTGAAGTTTCAAAAAAGGATATTGAATCAGTTGATGAACTTATTATATTGGCTGAGTCAAAGGAAGCTGGAGTACATATTGCAGTTACTGATGATTATAGTAAAATATTTATAATGGGACATTCGGAATATGATCCCTTAACATTAAAAAAGGAATATGACAGAGATGTAAGTCAAAATAAAGCAATCAATATTCCGATAAATTATTATCCTGATAATGACCCTTCCAAAAGGCCTTATGTAAAATGGAGAAGTCATGCAAATTTGCTATTCAAAAATTGGATAAATGTGATTTACCAAGAAACACCTTACAATATTAATGATATCTAATGGAGAACCTATGACATTTCTTAAAGACAAAATATTTTTAAAGGCAATGCTTGCTATAGCATTGCCCATTGCCCTACAAAATCTTATTACTTCATCCTTAAATATGGTAGACACATTGATGATAACCACTTTGGGGCAAACAAGTATTGCTGCAGTAGGGCTGGCAAATCAGTTTTTCTTCTTTTATATATTGATTGTATTTGGAATTAACAGCGGTACTTCGATTTTTATAGCCCAGTATTGGGGAAAAGAAGATATAAAAAGTATCCGAAAGGTTTTAGGGCTGGCAGTATCCTTAAGTGCAGTGATGGGAACAGTGTTTACAATAATTGCATTCTTGTTTCCACAATTAATAATGAGAATTCTTATTGATGAGCCAGCTGTTATTAAAATAGGTAGCGATTATTTGAGAATAGTAGCTCTGTCATATATTCCTACTAGTGTAAGTTTTGCATATAGTGTGGCTCTTCGAACTACAGGAAAGCCTAATATACCAATGAAAATTTCTGCTATCTCTTTTGTAACCAACACATTCTTCAATTATATATTGATATTTGGGAAATTTGGAATACCTGCCATGGGTGTAAAAGGTGCTGCCTGGGGAACTGTTATTGCAAGATTTGTAGAAATAGGAGTAACCCTTTATGCAGTATATTCTAAAAATGGTGTGTTAGCAGCTAAGTTTAATGAATTAATAAGCTGGAATAAGGATTTTGTAAGTAAGTATCTAAAAACAACTTATCCTGTAATATTTGCAGAAGCTGCCTGGTCCTTAGGACAGGTATTGTATTCAATAGCTTATGCAAAACTTGGAGAAGAAGCAACTGCAGCAATTCAAATAGCCAACACA
>DATESJ010000206.1:0-5364 GCA_035270885.1 Sedimentibacter sp.
AATCTTAACAAAGAAATATTGACTAGCATTGATACTGAAGAAATTTATAAATACATATTAAAAAGTTCTAAGGAAGAATTTTGTGTTTTGGTGTCTGGAGATAGCGGCTTTTTCAGCTTGTCAAAAACATTAACCAAAAAGTTTGTAGAAAATAGCCAAATTGAGTTAAGAAATATTCCCGCAATTAGTTCACTTCAGTACTTTTGTTCAAAGCTTAACATGTCATGGGATAATATAAAAATAGTCAGCCTTCATGGTAGAAATGCAAATTTTATTTGCAATATTATGTTTAATAAAAGAACATTTTTACTTACTGGCGGCTCTATGAAGCCTGAATACATATGTAAAGTTTTAAGCACCAAGGGTTTAGGCCATTTGAAGGTGTGGGTGGGAGAGAATCTTTCCTACCACAATGAAAGAATAAGAGAAGATAAAGCAAGCAATATTGCAACCATGAAATTTGATTCCCTTGCGGTAATGATTGTTGAAAATGATGAAGCAATTGACAATAGCCTTTGTTTAAGGTCGCTAAGAGATGATGAATTCATAACAGGAAAAACACCCATGACAAAAAGTGAAGTGAGGACTGTTTCCATTTCAAAGCTAAATCTTAAACAGGATTCTATAGTTTATGATGTAGGGGCAGGTACGGGCTCAGTTTCTATTGAAATTGCCTTAAGATTAAATGAAGGCTGTCTCTATGCCATAGAAAAGAATGAGTCATCCCTTGAATTAATTCATAAAAATATTGAAAAGTTTAAAGCTTTTAACACCCAAGTGATAAAAGGTAATGCACCGGAAGCATTTGATAACTTGCCAAGACCGGATTGTGCCTTTATAGGAGGAAGCAGCGGCCGTTTGGATGAAATTATTAGAGAACTTCTCAAGAAAAATCCATATGTGAATGTAGTTATTAACACAATAACCCTAGAAAGTCTCAATGAAGGGTTAGACTGCATGGCAAAATATAAATTTGATAATGTTGAAATCATTAATATGACGATTGCCAAGTCAAAAAAGGTAGGGACATATAATATGATGATGGGCCAAAACCCTATATATATTATAAGTGGGAGGGGAAGTGGCATAATTGAAAGCTAAAATACCAAGAATTATGATAACTGCTCCATCCAGTGGCAGTGGCAAAACTACTGTAACAGTAGCCTTGCTCAAGGCATTTGTAAATGAAGGCAAAAAAATATCTGCATATAAATCTGGACCCGATTATATAGATCCCATGTTTCACAGGGAAGTAATCAATATTCCTTCCAGAAATTTAGATCAGTTTATCTTGGGCGATGACGTCTGTAAATATATTTTGGGCAAAAATAGTAAGGACATGGACATTTCTATATTAGAAGGGGTTATGGGATATTATGATGGTATTGGCACAGGAACCTTAGGTAGCACATATGAACTTGCAAAATTATTGAATTGTCCTGTAGTTATGGTTGTCAACTGTAAAAGCATGTCACTTTCTCTTTGTGCAATTATTGAAGGCTTTGTAAACTTTAGAGAAAAGAGCAATATTAAAGGTGTGATTTTAAATAATATATCGAAAGGTATGTACGATTATTATAAAACAATAATTGAAACTAACACTAATGTGAAGGTTTATGGTTATATGCCTCACTTAGAGGACTGTAAGCTTAAAAGTAGACATCTTGGCTTGATAACTGCTCAAGAAGTTGAGGATTTGCAAGAAATTACAGAAAAATTAGGAAATACAGCCCAAGAAACTATTGATATAAAAGGGCTTTATGACCTTTCAAAAAGCTGTGATTATGTGGAGTACCATGAAATTCAGATAATAAAAAGAAAACCTGTAAAAATAGCTCTTGCAAAGGACAAAGCTTTTTGCTTTTACTATCAAGATAGCTTGGATTTGTTAAAAGAGCTTGGGGCAGAATTAATTGAGTTTAGCCCTCTTAAGGATGAAAAACTACCTGATGTAGATGGACTCTACATAGGAGGAGGTTATCCGGAGCTACACATGGGTCAACTTTCGGCAAATATATCAATGATTGAAAGTTTGAGAAGTAAAATTCAAGGGGGACTTCCTACCATTGCAGAATGTGGTGGATACATGTATCTCCTAAAATCATTTAAGGATGAAAACAAAGAATTCAAATTGGTTGGAATTGCAGAGGGACAAAGTTATATGACAAATTCATTGAACCATTTTGGATATATAAAATTAACTGCAAAAAAAGATAATATTCTGTGTAAAAGTGGAGAATCAATTAAGGCACACGAATTTCACTATAGCAATAGTACAAATTTAGGAGATTCTTTTGTTGCTTCTAAACCTAATTCCAAAAGAAATTGGGAATGTATTGTTGCAGATGAAAGCAAGTTTATAGGTTATCCTCACTTGCATCTATGGGGAAATGTTAAATTTGCAGATAATTTCATTGAAAAGTGTATTGAATACGGGAGTAAAAAATGGCTTTAGTAATAGCTTATATATTAGATTTACTGATAGGAGACCCACATGGTTACCCTCATCCTGTTAGGCTAATAGGAAAATTAATTGAAACAATTGAAAAGTTCTTAAGACCAAAATGCAGAAACCATAAAGATGAAAGAATAGCAGGAGCTTTGATGTGGTTGATGGTTGTTACATTGAGCTTTCTTCTACCTTTATTGATTTTGCTGGCTGCATCAAAAATAAGTTTTATATTTGCTTTTGTTTTGGAGTGTATTATGTCTTATTACATTTTAGCTGTTAAAAGTCTCAAGGATGAAAGTATGAAGGTTTTCTATGCTTTGGAAAACAATAATATTGATGAAGCTAAGCATTATCTGTCATTTATAGTAGGAAGAGATGTAGAGAATTTAAACCCTCCTCAAATTGGAAAGGCAGCGATTGAAACTGTTGCTGAAAATACAGCTGATGGTGTTATAGCTCCTATGATTTTTACAATGATTGGAGGTGCGCCTTTAGGATTCTTATATAAGGCAATCAACACTTTAGATTCAATGGTTGGATATAAAAATGAAAAATTTATTAACATGGGGAAATTCTCTGCTATAGCTGATGATATTGCAAACTATATACCTTCAAGAATAGCAGCATGGCTTATGATATTATCATCATTTATCCTTAAAATGGATTATAAAAATGCTTACAGAATATTTAGAAGGGACCGCTACAATCATAAAAGTCCCAATTCAGCACAAACAGAATCAGTATGTGCAGGAGCATTAAATATAATGCTTGGAGGAAACAGCTATTACGGTAAAGCTTTGGTGGAAAAACCATCCATAGGCGACAACATAAAAGCTGTCCAAGCAGAAGACATAAAAAGAGCCAATAAACTAATGTATGTTACATCATTACTTTGTCTGACTTTTGGAACTGCTTTGAAAATACTGTTATAGAATATTTAATTTCACAAGAAGATTACAGGAGGAATTATGGAAACACATGGAGCTGATATTTATAGCGCCTCTAAAAAATCAGGTTATCATGAAAATGAAATTTTAGATTTTTCATCAAACATTAACCCCTTGGGAATTCCAAAGAGTGTTGAAGAAGCAGCGGTAAATTCAATTAAATACACCAATAGATACCCTGATATCAACTCAAGAGAGCTTATAGATGGTATATCAATATTTGAAAATGTCCCTCAAGAATATATATTCACTTCCAATGGTGCTGCGGAGGCAATATATAGGATTTCGGCCTGCATAAAACCTAAAGGGGCTCTTATAACTGCACCATCTTTTAGTGAATATGAGCAGTCTATAAAGTTATATGATGGGGAAATAAACTACTATTACCTAAAAGAAGCTAATAACTTTAAAGTTTTAGATGATATTACAAATTACATAAATGAAAGAATCAACCTTGTATTTATATGTAACCCTAACAATCCAACAGGTCAGTTAACAGAAAAAAACATTTTGGAAAAAATACTATTAAAGTTAAAAGAAAACAAGGCCTTTTTAGTAGTAGATGAATGTTTCCTAAACTTTTCTGAGGATTATGAAAAGCATAGCTTAGTGGACTTGATGAACAAATATGACAATCTTATTGTGCTAAAGGCATTTACCAAAATATTTGCAATTCCCGGCATACGCCTTGGCTATTGCATGTCCTCTAATAGTGTATTGATAAATAAGATAAAAACAGCAGGACCTCCTTGGAATGTATCAACAATTGCCCAAGCCGCCGGTATTGCCGCCTTAAAAGAAAAGGAATATTTAAAAAGAACAATTTCATATGTTAAGGAAGAAAGAAATTATCTCATTGATGAATTGAATAAGCTTAATCTTAAAGTTTTGGATTCCCACGCAAACTATATTTTGTTCAAAACTCATGTTCCTGAAATAAAGGAAAAGATGCTTGAAAGGAAAATTCTAATAAGGAGCTGTTGCAATTATGTAAATTTAGGCAGTGAATTTTACAGGATTGCTGTAAAAACAAAGGAAGAAAACAAACTATTAATAAAAAACCTTAAAGAAGTAATGGAAGAAAGATGAAAACAATACTTATTATATTAGACGGGGCAAGTGAGGAAAAAATCAAAGAATTAAATAATATGACTCCCCTAGAATTTGCAAATACTCCAGCCTTGGATAAACTAATAAAAATGGGGAAGCAAGATAGAAGAAAATTCTTTCCCCATAATAGAATGCCTGATAGTTTATGCTGCATTCTATCGATTTTAGGAGTAGATGAAAGCTTAATACCAGAAAATAGGGCATATTTGGAGTTATTGGCAGCAGGAATTGAAATTGATAATTCAGAAGTAGCGCTGAGGTGCAATTTAGTAAGCATTGAAAACAATAAGCTGTCATCATTTAACGGTCAAGGTCTGTCTGCTGAACAAATGAGTGAATACTCAAAAAAGGTCATAACAGATAATAAGCTCAAATTTTACCACATAAGCGATTACAGAAATATTTTGGTAATAGATAAAAACATGATGGAAGATAAGCTAAAAAATATGCCTCCTCATGAAAATGTGGGAGAACCGCTTGAAAAATTGCTTAATAATACTGAAGACAATGTTTTAAATGAGTTTATAAGACAAAATCGGTTTTCATCAAACAAGATAGACTATATGTTTTATCCCTGGGGTCTTTCAAAAAAGACTAAACTGCCTTCATTTTATGAGCTACATAAGAAATCATGCTCTTGTGTTTGTAAGGCTGAAATTCTTAAGGGTATATGCAAATCAATGGAAATTGCTTTGCCAAAATTGGACTATGCAACAGCAGATGTAAACACAAACTTGAAAGAAAAAGCAAATACTGTGTTAAATGAAATTAAACACTATGATCTTGTAATAGCCCACATAAACGGTACAGATGAAGTTTCTCACAGAAAAGATATTATGGGTAAAGTAAAATTCA
>DATESJ010000207.1:0-2090 GCA_035270885.1 Sedimentibacter sp.
CTCTACTTCTTCCTTGGTACGATAAGACGAAGCATCGGAAGGAGAATGACCACTGTAACGGTAGGTTAGTACGTCCAGCAATACAGGACCTCTCTTTTCTTCTATAATTTTGCGTTTGCGTTTATAAGCGTCAATTACTGCCAGAGGGTTATATCCATCTACACGCTCAGCATGCATTTGCTCAGGGTTCACACCTGCACCAATACGAGCAGCAATGCCATATCCCATGGTTTCGCCGCAGGTCTGTCCACCCATACCGTATTGGTTGTTCATAATATTAATAATGATAGGAAGACCGCCTTGCATATCGCCTTCCCACAACTCATTGAACTGATCCATAGCAGCAAAAGTTATACCCTCCCACACAGGACCGCAAGCCATAGCAGCATCACCGATATTGGCAACTACTAAACCCGATTTGCGGTTTACCTTCTTATACAATGCTGCACCTACAGCAATATCGCCCGAGCCGCCTACGATTGCGTTGTTGGGATAGACACCAAACGGAGTGAAAAATGCGTGCATCGATCCGCCCAGGCCTCTGTTGAAACCGGTCTTTCGGGCAAAAATCTCTGCTAAAGTTCCATATACCAAAAATCGTTTCGCCAATTCCTTGACCGATCCGGTAAAGTCTTTTTTTACCACCTCATATACTGCACCGTCAAAGAAAGTTTCCATTATTTCAGTAAGTTCACGGTCGCCCAACTTGTGAATGGCCGACATACCTTTGGCTAAAATCTCACCGTGCGAACGGTGGCTACCAAAGATGAAGTCGTCGACCGTTAGTGTCCAAGCCATTCCTACAGCTGCAGACTCCTGACCAATGGACAAGTGCGCTGGTCCGGGATGGTTGTAAGGTATATCGTTGTACTCCCCTTTGGTCTTAATCAAATTCAACATAGTTTCGAATTCGCGTATCAATACCATATCGTGATATATGGCACGGAATTCATCAACAGTAAAGTTTCCTTTTTCGTCCTTTACGCTCTTTTGATATTGGTTGACGGGAATGGGTTGAAATTCCACGAATCCCGGTTTACGAACCTCTGACGGGTCTATAATCTGTACTTTTGGCATTTTTTTTATTTTATCGATTTACTGATTATTAATTCTTAAGTTTTGATTTGTCGATTTACGGATGTTTCGTTATTCTTAAAAGAGCCAAGCACGAACACGTTACTAGGCACAATAACTCTATCCCGTTTTTTAGAGGAGATTACGAAGTTGTTGGAGCAATGAATCAAATAAGAGTATATGTTTTCAGACATTTTAATTGGCACTATTTAGCACTGCTTACTTCAAATAACTTGACAAATGTATTCAATTTTAATCTTAAATCGATTTAATAATTGATTTTTCAGCTATGTTTTTTGACACAGAAAAAAACTACTATATTTAATTAATCTTTACACGAAAAGAATTAAAGAGCCTGGTACTCCTAATAACAAAAATAAATAATATCAAATAGCACAGTCATTAAATCATTTATTAAATTGTAAGGACACATTTTAAACTTTACTTTTGTTACATTCTTTCAATTTTAAACATTATTTAACCTCAATGTAGTTGAAGATAAATCAACTCATTTTTAACTGTCGATACAGGGACAAGCAGCGGTAGGTCGTTCTTGACGTTTCTCAAATCCTAGTAATGAATTAAAAGGATGTTTATACTGAGATCCCCTTCTTCCCAGATAAAATTGTTTTATTCAGGTGGACTAAACAAATTAAATAAAATATAATGAACATAAAAAAAACTATCCTTCTAAATTTAATAAACCTGTTTATCTGTTTATCAGTTTTTACACAGGAAATACCCGCTCCATACGGATTATCCGTAAACATGTTATACACACCAGAACAAGTTTTTTTAAATGGATATCTTACAACTACTTCTTTAGATGAAGCCGTTTCTCTAAGAGAGAATTTTCAATTCACCGAAATAAGTACCGAAGCGCCCTTTTTTGGATGGGAGGTTCCATCTGTGGCACCAAACACAAATCAAACAGCTTATCAAATATTAGTCACTTCAAATAAAGAAACACTTCAGAACCATGCAAGTGACAAACAGGATTCCGAAGATATAGACTC
>DATESJ010000208.1:0-3190 GCA_035270885.1 Sedimentibacter sp.
GGAAACTAAAAGACATGAATTGACTGCAGTAATAAATGATTTAAATGCAAAACAAAGTGAAGTGTTAGTAGCTTCCCGTTCAAAAGAAACCTATATGGCAGACTTACAAGATAATATTGAAGAAATTCAAAGACAAGAAGCCGCCATGGAAGATCAATCAAAACAAATTGAAAAAGATATTTTAGCTGCTCAGCGTGCTGTTGAATATGCAGGTGGTGAACTGGCATGGCCTGTTCCAGGACATTATAGAATTACATCTCCTTATGGAGGAAGAATACATCCTATAACCGGTGTATGGTCAACGCATGGAGGAACTGATATAGCTGCACCTAATGGTACGCCAATTGTTTCATCAAATGATGGAGTCGTAATATATGCAGGCTATCATTATTCATACGGCAATTACATAATTGTAGATCACGGTGGTGGAATTGCAACCTTATACGCTCATTGTTCAAAATTGTTAGCTTGGAATGGACAAGCAGTTACAAAGGGTGAAACTATAGCCCTTATTGGTTCTACAGGAGAATCAACAGGAAATCACATTCATTATGAAGTGAGGGTTAACGGAGTAAGAAAAGACCCAATGGGCTATTTAAAATAAGATTCGCAGTTTCGGGGACGGTTCTTTTTGATTGAAAATCAATCAAAAAGAACCGTCCCCGATTTTTGTTAAATCAAGGCTCTTTTTTTTGGTTCTTCCATTAATTCATCTAATTTTTCTGCATTCATTGTTTCATTTTTTAGCAAGTATTGAGCAATTTTGTCTACTACATCTTCATTTTCTCGAATTATGGCAGTTGCTCTGTCATATGCTTCTTTTGCCATTTCTGTAGCTTCTTCCTTGATATTGTCTAAATAATACTTTATAAATCTTTCATCAATGCATGTGTTTTGAGTGTTTTTACCCATACCGTAGCTGCAGATTATTTCATAAATAATATTTGTAGATTCTTTAATATCATTAGAAGCACCTGTTGATACTTCGCCTATAAATATTTCTTCAGAAGCTCTTCCTGCAAGAAGGACGGTAAGCTTGTTGCAAAGTTCATTCTTAGTATATAAGTATTTATCTTCAGTGGGGAATTTCAAAACATATCCCAAAGCTTTATCTCTTGGGATTATTGAAATTTTCTGAACTTTATCAATATTAAGTATTTTTGCTGCAGCCGCATGACCTGCCTCATGGTAGGCAACAATTCTTTTTTCTTTGTCTGAAACAGTGGAATGCTTTATTTCCAATCCTGCAGCAATTTTTTCGATAGCAAATTCAAAATTGTCACTGTTTATTTTCTTAGCCTTATCTTTAATTGCTTTCAGGGCTGCCTCATTTGCTATGTTGGCAAGTTGAGCACCGGAAAAACCATGGGTTTTAACTGCAATATCCTTAAGTTGAACCTTTTTATCAAGGGGTTTATTTTTTGTGTGAACTTCCAATATTTTTAGCCTTGAGTGATAATTGGGATTTCCCACATATATTTTCCTGTCAAATCTACCGGGTCTAAGGAGTGCTTCATCCAACAAGTCCATCCTGTTGGTTGCTGCAATAACAATTACATTGCTTGTGTTGTTAAATCCGTCAAGCTCTATTAAAAGCTGATTTAAAGTTTGGTCTTTTTCGTTATTGCTTTCTGAATTTCTTTTGGCACCAAGGGCATCTATTTCATCTATGAAAATTATGCTAGGCGCGTCTTTACGGGCTCTTTCAAATATGGTTCTTACTCTTTTAGCTCCAACTCCAACGTATTTCTCCACAAATTCAGAACCGCTGGAATAAATAAATGTAGCTTTTGCTTCTCCTGCTATTGCTTTTGCAATAAGTGTTTTGCCTGTTCCCGGTGGGCCATATAAAAGGATGCCCCTTGGAACTCTAGCATCCATGGATTTGTATTTGTCTTCGTTGTTTAAAAAATCTATTACATCCATCAAGTCTTCTTTTATTTCCTCCAGGCCAGCCACATCGTCAAAGCCTATCTGGATTTTAGGCTCTTCTGTTTTTTTCTTTTCAAAATAGGACACAGAGGATACTGTCTCGTTTGATTCTTCTAAATCAACATCCTTGTTTTGCTTTTTTTTCATATAATTTAACATTGATTTAGATATAAATAATGAGTATAATATTATAGGAAGAATATATATTAATAATAATTTTAAATTTTGAGGCATTGCCGCAAATAAAAAAATATATACAATCAAGAAAATAATTAGTGGGACATATTTAATTTTCATTTTACCTCCTTTGTAAATGTCGATAGTTTATCTTTACCATTACAAAAAAAGTTATGACAAATTAAATAAATAATTGTTGACATTTATTGTAATCTTGTATATACTTTTATAGTACTCAAGAAGAAGTAACCGCTTCTCACCTTACGACGTTTTTAAAACTGTTAGTATGGTTAAAAAAGTAAATGCAATATTTTGTATTATTGAAGATAGCGGTGATGTGGCTGTCTTTTATTTTATTTTAAAGATAAAAAGTGGTCTTAAAGAGTAGAGGTAAGGGGACAGACCTAAAATGTCCTCAATTATAGAATTTTTGGAGGTGTAAATTATTAAAGAACTTCAAATCAACGAGCAAATTCGTGAAAAAGAAGTAAGGGTCATTGACTCTGATGGAAGCCAGCTTGGCGTAATCAGTACAAAAGAGGCTTTGAAAATCGCTGAAGGCAAAAAACTTGACTTAGTGAATGTATCCCCTACTGCAGAACCGCCGGTATGCAGAATTATGAATTACGGGAAATATAAATATGCTCAGGCGAAAAAAGAAAAAGAATCAAAAAAGAAACAAAAAGTAATTAGTGTCAAAGAAATCAGAATGACACCCAATATTGAGGATCATGATTTAGCTGTTAAAGCAAAGAATGCATCTAAATTCCTTCAAGAAGGAGACAGGGTAAAAGTTGTTGTGCGCTTCAGAGGAAGAGAACTTGGGAAGATGGATGTAGGTAGAGTAGTATTAATGCAGTTTGCTGAAATGACAGCGGAACATTCTACAATAGATAAATATCCAACAGTTGAAGGCAAAAATATGACTATGTTTTTGACCCCGAAAAAATAACATTAAGGAGGAACTATTATGCCAAAATTAAAAACAAACAGATCAGCAGCTAAAAGATTTAAAAAAACCGGAAGCGGTAAAATAAAAAGATCAAAAGCGGGAAAGAACCACTTTACAGGCAAAAAAGCT
>DATESJ010000209.1:0-11573 GCA_035270885.1 Sedimentibacter sp.
TTATATTAAAAATATTTAATTGACAAAGCCTTTTAAAAAAGCTATAATTAAAAAAGAAAGGGAGATAAAAAATGAAACAAACACAATGCGAAAGAATTTTAAGACACTTAAAAGACAACGGAAGTATAACAACGTGGGAAGCGTTTACAGAATATGGAATAACACGTTTGGCTTCTAGAATATGGGATTTAAAACAACAAGGTTATAAATTTAAAAAGAATTTTGAAACTAAGAAAAACAGATATGATGAAAATGTTTCGTTTGTTAAATACAAAATTATTGACATAAAGTAAAAGCTTTGATATAATATAAATGTTTCAAATGACAGCATAGCCAAGAGGAAAGGCAAAAGTCTGCAAAACTTTTGTTCACTGGTTCAAACCCAGTTGCTATCTCCACAATATCGTGTAGTCGAATGGTACAGACAACAGACTTTGACTCTGTGTGTTGCGAGTTCAAATCTTGCCACGATAACCAAAACCACACAATTTTACAATTTTTTGTTCTTATAAGAACAACTCAAAAAACAATAATTTGCTTTTTCAAAAAGCATAATGTGTGGCAATTAAAGGTACGAATTTATTTTCGTGCCTTTTTTTATTTTTTAAGATAGTTTTATTTGACATTTGTTAATACAGAATGTATAATTAAGTTAATATATAAAGGAGTGTTTAATTTATGGCATACACAGGGTATAAGAACATAGAAAACTTTTACGATAATGTAAGAGTAGAATTAAGTGCAACACAAAAAATACTAGCAGATGATGTTATAGATTTGGCTTCCAAAGCACCAAGAGCCGAAAGCATTTTAAAAAGCATAATTAGTGATTGGGAAACTCTTGATGAAGAAAAGATAAAAAAGTTTGAATTAGCAGTAATAATTAAGACGGCTATTATCTGCTATAATTCAGTTTATAGTCCAAACATTAAATCTGAACAAATACCAACAATTAAACGAGAATACAACGGAAATGGTGCATATTTGACCATGTTAAATGGCGAATTAAATGGATTGCTAAAAGAAATCGACAACTCATATAGCCCAATAATATTGTCAATGTTTAGAACAACACAGCAAGGGTGGTAAAGTATAATGGCTGAAATAGGTTCTAACTTAGTTGGAATAATTGATAAATATGGTGAAGATATAAAGCTAATCAAGCCAAATTATAATTTAGTAACTAAAACATATGACGAAATATCGCCCACCGTTTATGATTTGAAACTTAGTGCATTGCCTGCAACAAAAGCAGCTTATAATATGGTCGATAGAGAATATTTGTTTACTGGTAAAATTACATTGCCACAAATGCCACAGGGCGAAAAAATAAGCGATTTGAAAGGTTGCTTTCTTACTAGAAGTATTATGCCAGATGTAAGATATTTGCTATTCTCGCTAATTTTAGACCCAATAGAGCCGACCACAATGGCAACTTTATATACAGCACAATGCAATGAAAATATAGAAGTCCAAAAAAGCAGTAAAGTCTTAAACGAATTTGGAGATAAAGTTGACGGTTGGGTAACTTTTGCTAATATATGTGGATATGGAAGCACAGAACCAAGAAGCCAAAAAAAGACACAAGACGGTTTCTTTGATGAAAGCATTTATGTGATTACAATTCCGTCAAGATATAAAGTTAGTACAGGCATGAGAATTATCAAAAAAACTTTTGCTGATGGAAAGATTGCAAAAATAGCCTTTAGAATTGAAAGCATTGATACTTCATTGACTGATTTTAATGAAGAGACAGACGAAATATACGGTGTTACACGTTGTCAATTATCAAAAGGCGAGGTGATTGAAAATGATCCAAACAATGGTGCTGAAATTTGACGAGCAGAAGTTTTTTAATTTATTAGTTAAGGAAATAATAAAGTTTTCTCAACACATTGCAAAACAATTTCAAGATGAAGCATTAAATGGATTATCGGAAAAAGCCAAAGATAGTTCCAAAGTGGAACACACTGAAATAATTGGTAGCTTTATTTCTACAAAGATTATGTTTTGGGGTAACGCATTGCTAGAAAGTTATGGAAAAGGCTCGTTTATGCAAACTGCAAACCCAGAACTTGAAGAATACAAAAATAGTATTTACTGGAATCCGCTAAGAAGTGGAAATGAAATAGTAGGTAGACCACAAGGAAGTTATATAGATTTTTTTGGAAATGAAGCATATTCAACTGGTAAAATGGCTGGAAAGAACCTTGAAAGAGTATCTCCACTTTATGCTCCGCAAAGACCAACTTATTTAATACAAGATGCTGAAAGATGGTTGGGCGGTGAACAAGGCAAAATATATAGTAGCTTAAATCTAATGATTGAAAAGTTTACAAATGAAAACTTAAACGATTGTTTTTATAATGAATACATTTAAAGGTGGTGTGCTATATGGCAGTAACTCCAAAATCAGACAAAGATGCTATAAGGCAAATTATTCTTAATGACAGTTACATTAAGATATATCTTAAATTTAACAACGAGGATAATATAAGCACACAAAAAGACTTGAATGCTGAATTTAATCCGAAGGAAAACTATATAAACATTTACGGAAAACAAGCGGAAGATACGCTAAACGAGCAAATGACAGAGTGCATCTATCAAATAGATATACTTACCGAAAACACTAAAACAGGGCAGTCACGAGCCGATTTGTGCCAAGAACAGCTATCCAAGTTGCTTGACAATGTTTGGATAACTCCAACAAAACAAATAAGACTTAAAAGGTTCGGTGGTAATATCTCAACAAGTAAATCAACACAGTATCAAATTGCTTTACAAGTTGGTATTTACACAACAATTTCTGGTGGAAAGCCTTTACAATATCCGTAAGGCTTAACATAAATAAAAATAAAAAAGAGAGGTAAACAAATTATGGCAGTTACTAAAAATGCAATTCCACTTTCTGCATTCCCTTTAAAGGGTGCAACCACAATTCTTACTGACTATAACGCACAAGGCGGTTTGGACTTTGTCAAAACTTTTGTCAATAATCAAGGTATTGCAGGTACAGTAAGTATTACACAAGCTAAAACCTCGGAAGAAATTCCTAACGAACGTGGTGAAGCACTTACTATTGCAAGTAGCAGAGTATTTAATGTTGTTGTAACAATGAATACGTTTAATGCTATGTTCCATGACAGAATCGCTAACAACATAGTTACATTAAACAAGACTGATAGTGTAATGCCAGTTGTAGAAACTTTTGTAGTTGCTAATGCAACTAAAGAACTTAAATCTAAGCCTGCTGAATCAAATGGAACATTAAGAATAAATGTTTATGACAACAAGGGAAATTCATTTGAAAAAACAGAAGACGAAACAGCACCAGCAGAAGGACAATTTAAAATTGATACTACAACCAAAACCATTACTTTTGATGCTACTGCAAACAATACAGAAGTAAGTGTTCTTTATTACAGACTTGTTAAGGTAGAAAACTATGAAAGTAAAGTTAATCCAGTCATGACCACAAAATACATGATGATGGAATTTTCTGAACAATTACAAGCAGAAGGAACAGATAAGCCAATAAACGGCTATATTAAGTTGCTAAAGGTTACACCAGATGGAGATTTGCCTATGGCTAATGCTCAAAAGTCTCCTAACGCACCTATAACTTACAACTTTAAGACAGCACCAATTCCAGAAGGAGAAAGTCCATTTATTTTCATGCTTGAAAACGACGCTTCTGCTGAACAAACGGCATAGTATTTATTTGATTGAAAGGAATAATAAACAATGAGTGACAAAAGCATAACTGTTGAAAAAGTTTCAGACGAAGATTTATACGAAGAGGAAACAATTGATAACGAAAAAGCCGAAAACGAAGGTGTAGGATATGACTTTGGCAAAATGACCAAGGTCATGGAAACTTATGACATAAGCATAAATAGGGGCAAATTCACAGCTAATGATGTATCATTTAAGGTAAGACCAGTTACCGTTGAAGAATTTGACTCCTATATGCCTATGCTAAATGAAACAATTGCATTTATTAAGGAATCGGAAAGCGTAGATTTAAGAAAAATGCTTACTGCAAAATTTTCACTAAAAGCAACCAAACGCACTTCTAATTTTTTAATTATAATTATCAACCATATTTGTTCAACGTTTTTTAAAAATTATATTCATTACAAAAGATTTAAGCATGGATATATAATTGCAAAATGGTTTGAAAAACTTGTAACAGTAAATGGTAAAAAGGTTAGATTTTATGATTTAGAGAGAAAATACAATTTGAATAAGAATGAGATTATCAAATTGCTTAATTATATCAACGAGTTATCTGGGTTTAGCGATTTTTTCGATTAGCCACAAATGCGGAAGAAAACATTTCTGCTGATGTGGCAAAAACACAGTTTAATTTAATAGAACAATATTCCATGATTGTTTACCATTATGGATTAAAGCTTGAAGAAATAAGAAAGTTAAACATACCAGAAATTTATATTTATATTTTCCCATTAACTAAAAGATTATGTGAAAGCTTAGGATTACCTTACGGAAAAAAGCAAGATGAAAATGAAGAAGAAAATCAGAGCGACGAAGAATATCCAACCTCGTTTTCAACTATGGATTTTGCCCCTAAAACTAATGCAAATCCAAAGATGTATAGTCCGACAATTAAAGATGGGAAACCATCTGTTAATGATTTTGTAGGTTGGGCTTCGCAGTTTGGAAATGTTACAGACAACCGAAATTAGTTTATTTTTGAGAGAGTGGTGTTTTTATTTATGGCTGAACCAGTTAAGCATATAACCGAATTAGATTTTGACATTTCTAAAATATCGGAACAATTAAAAAATATAAATGAACAAACATCTAAACAAGCTGTTTCGGTAAAAAACGTTTGGGAAGGAACACTAAAGGATATAGGCAAAAGCACTACAATAACTGTTCCTAGAGCAACATTTGATAGCTTTGAAAAAGCCAAAGATGGTTTAGTAGATATATTAAAATTACAAGGTGAAATAAGTAAGCAAAAATTTACTTATAATCCTAAGACTGGTCTTTTAACTGGTGCTGAACTTGAAATAATAGATAGCAAAGGCAGAAAGCTAGTAGAAACATTTAATCTGCAAAAGCAAGCCGTCGGAAAAGTTGCAGATGGAGTGCAAAAATATAAATATGTTTGGGAACAGACAAATGCAAAAATCACAAATGACATTTTACAAAGAAACAAATTAGAAACTTCTGCTTTAGTAAAGCAACAACAAGAATTGTCAACTAGAATAAATGGCATTGATACTTTAATTCAAAAGCAAAGGGAATTGTCAAAAAGAGAAGAAATAAGCAAAAAGCCAGACCTTAGCGTTATTTCTAAGTCTAATGCTTTAATTGCTGAACTCACAACTCTTAGGCAACAACTAGAAACCAAAAAGAAAATAACAGAGCAAGACAAAATTCAACTTGGCGAAATACAGCAAAGAATAAGAGACTTAAAAATAGAAACTATCAGAGGTGCGGAAACTGTTCCAAAACAAAGCTATTGGCAACAGGTTATAGACAAATTCCGTTGGACTTCTGCATTTATGCTTACTAACGCTGCAAGGCGAGGTGTTCAAGAAACAATTTCTACCTTAAAAGAAGTTGAGTTTTCTGTTATGGAAATCACGAGAGTCTTAAATGACAGTTCACTTGATGTTGAAAAGTACACTAGGTCTATTTTTGAAAGGGCAATAAACTATGGAAATTCTTTTGAAAATGCTTCTGAAATAACAAAACGTTTTGCTCAATCTGGATATAATGCTTCGGACAGTTTAAAAATGCTTGAAACAACTATGCTTGCTTTAAATACTGCTGAACTAAGTACCGAAGAAGCAACAACGAGTCTTATTTCCATTATGCAACAATGGAACTTAGAGGCTAAAGACTATCAATTGCTAGTCGATAAAATCAATATTACATCAGATAATTTTGCGTTAACTTCGCAGGATTTAGTTGATGCGTTGATGAAATCATCTTCTGTTGCTAAAAACGCAGGAATACAATTTGACGAATTGGTATCAATCTTAACAACTATGAAAGTTGCTAGTGGTCAAGCAGGAACAGCAGTAGGTAATGCTTTTCGTTCTATCATTGCATACATTCAAAGAGCACAAAGTCTTAAAGGCTTTGAAGCAATAGGAATAAAGGTGTTTGCGGACGAAGCACAAACAAAGCTTTTGCCTATGATGGAAATTCTTGAAAATATGTCCAACAAATGGAACGAAATGGACGAAGATAGCAAAACGTATTTCATGAACCAAAACGAAGGATTGACAAAGGCACTTGACCAAACAGGCGAATACGCAGAGTCTATCGAAAGAGAAAACAGGCTTAAAGCAGAAGGTGTTGAAGTAGAAAAAATTTCTCAATCCACATTGGCTTCTGGAAACTTGCGTAGAAACTATTACATTTCTTTGATGGAAAACTTTTCAAATGTTCAAAAGGTTAGCAACAACTTATTACTTGCCGAAGGATATTCAGTTAGAGAAAACGCAAAATACATGGAGACCATGACAGCAAAATATAATCAGTTTATCACAATTCTTAAATCAATAGCAGTTGCAGCTGGCGAAAGCGGTTTAACTGATTTAGCAAAGACAATGCTTGACTTAGCAAACGCAACTTTAAAATTTGCTAATCAAGGTGAAATGACATTACCATTGCTTGCTTCAATAGGAGTTATGGCTTTTAAAGCTTATACAAATCATAAATGGTATAAAGACACTTTAATTGAAATTAACAAAGTTACCGATACAAACACAAAAATAACAATGGCAAATGTTGCAGCACAAAAGCTTAAAAATTTAAGTGATGAAAAAGCAATTGCTTTGTTAGGTGTTAAAACTTTTGGACTTGTAGCAGCGGTTGCAGTTTTGGCAAAATGGGTTCAAACTTTAGAAAAAGAATACCACTATGTAAATTTAGCAAATGAAAGTTATAAAAATGCAGTTAAAAATATAGAAACAAGCAATCAAAGTAGACGAGAGCAAATTGATTTAGGCGAGGAATATTTAAGGCAACTGTTACAAAATGTAGATGAAAACGGAAAACTTAATATGGAAAACGAAGAAGCCATTTTTTATGTTAATAAATTGAATAAAATTATGCCAGAACTTAATTTGAAATATGATGAACAGGCAAATAAAATCAATTTAACTTCTGCTGAAATCGAAAACTATATTGAAAAATTGCAACAGCAATATGATTTAGAATCAAAAACAGAATATCTTGACGAGTTGTTAAAAAAACGTTCTCAATTAAAATGGCAATTATTTGAAATAAGAGAAGAAATGAAAAAACTTGAAGCAGAAGGAAAAAAGTTTACCGCAAGAGGCGAAATAAGCGGTGCATACGGTGCTTTAGTAGACCAAGAACGAACTCTAGATGAACAACTTAAAGAAACCGAAACTTTAAGAGACAAACAAGTTGAACTGTTAAATAAATTTATTTCTCTAGCCGAAGATTCTTCAAACAAAATGAGCGAAAGCACTTTAAATTTTGTAAAAAAGAATAAATTAGCAGAGGAAAGTATTTCTTCAATCATAGGAAGTATAAAAGATTTAAATAGTACGCTTGCCGACTTAGAAAAAGGTGAATCAATATCGGTTGAAAAAACAATTGAACTCATAAATGCTTATCCAGAATTAGTTGATAAGCTTGAACTTACAACTGATGGATATAAAATTCAAGAAGATGCAATTAAATCAATAATTTCAGCGAAAAAAAATAAACTAATGCTTGACAAAGAAGCACAGATTATTGAAATAGCTTCGGTCTTGGGTTTAAGCAAGCTTTCAAAAGAAATGGTCTTGGCAAGTAATCACACAGCAAGATTGGCAATAGCTGAAAAAATTCTTGCCGAAGCTTCCAAAGAAGGAATTAAGGGCACAGAAGATTTAAAGGTGGCTATAAAAGAACTAAGTATTTATGCTGGTGATTTTTTTGAAAAATTAAAAGGTGAAGAGGAAAAGGCAACTAGCGGTGGTGGCACTGCTAAAACATGGTTTGATATTCAAACGGAAAGTTGGGAACGGCTTTATCGAATGGGTCAAAAAACTTCAAAAGAAATGATTAACTTCTATCGGCAGATAGCCTATAGCGGAAAAATAAGTGCAGAAGATAGAAAAAAAGCAGAAGATAAATTATTTGACATTCACAAAAAGAATATTGAAGATACGTTAAAGCTACAAATTGACAGTTTAAATAAACAGAAAGATGCGGTTTCCAAACTTTACGATAATCGGATTGACAAATTGCGTAATGAAGAAAAGGAAAAAGACCGAATAAGAGAAAAGGAGGAATATTACGAAAATCGCAGAAAGATAAAGCTTGATATTGAAAGTGCTAAAATGCGAAGCGGTGTTGAAGCAAAACGTGCACAAAAAGAAGGATATGAAAAATTAGCTGAACTTGATGAAAAATATTCTGAAAAGCAAGAAAAAAATGATACTGAAAGAGAAATTGAAAGACAAGAAAAGCTAAAGAAATTGGCTGTTGAAAACATTGAAAATCAAATAGACGGCATAAACAAAGCTTTTGACGAGCAAAGGCAAAACGAATTGGCATATAATGCAACTTTTAACAATGAAATGTACGAAGTGGCATTGTCTAATTACATTTATCCTGTTGCAAATGGAATTGTTGATGGATTTGTTCAAGCTAGTGACATTGCTTTAACTGATATCGACGAAAAATCAAAGCTAATGTATGACACAATGCAAAAAAATTACGTTGAACCAATATCGCAAGACCTTAAAGATTTGTACAGCTTGTCTTTAGCACAAAGCACGATACCCATAAATCCACAAACAGGCTCTAGCATAACAAGTAACAACAAGTACAACAACATAGACAGTAGCAACCGTTCTAGGGCTTTCACGGTTAACTACACGACAAATTCTAGCGGAGATATAGAAAAAAGAAAACTGCTAAGAGATATTGACATAATGGCAACCAATAGCTTTTTTAATTTACCGTAAGGCAATTTAAAATAAAAAAATAGAAAGAGGTATAAATTTTATGAGCAATAAAGATTTACTTTTTAAAGGAATGATTAAGGCACTTGACGAAATGGCGAATAGCCCAGACAAAGTTACAAAAGAGCAAGAAAGTTTCCTCAATAAAATGTATTCAGCTTTATGTAAAACATTGGGAATTTCCGAACACGCACAATGGAGAGTAAATTGGAAAGTTGAAAAATTTCACGATGAATTAGAACTTAACAATAAAACACCTTATGAAATAGCTTGTGCAACTCAAAACATTATTCTTAATAACGGTGCGACAGAAATGCTAAAGTTAATCGGTGGAATAGTTGGCTCAACAGCTTTTGATAATGCAAATGCAGTTATCAATGTTGGAGATAGTTCCGTAGCAGAAAATTCTTCACAGGCAGGACTGCAAGCTATCACAAACAAATATGCACAAAAGGTGGACGCTAGTTATCCACAAGTTTTAGGCAATCAACTGATTTACAAGTCAACTTTTAATAATGATGTTGCTAACTTTCAATGGAACGAGTTCTGCATTCAGAATGGCACAGGAGCAGGAGCAATCGCAATGAATAGAAAAGTGCAAAATTTAGGAACTAAGAACGGTGGTATTTGGAGCGTTCAAATAACTTTAAGTATAACTTCAACAAACTAATACTATATGTATAATTATATTACTGAAAGGAGATAATGCTTAATGGCAAAAATTCCAACCTTTAATCCTCTAAGTGGTGAAGCAAGAAGTCCATTGATTGCAGGACTTACAGAAGTTGCCAATAAAATTTCCGATGCTTTAAATATGCAATCAGAAGAATTTGAAAACGTGATATTGTCGGAAGTTTTCATTACTGATAGCGATAGATACAGAATTTATGAAGTTGACATGGGTAAAAAATTATGGTTATCAGAACCTAATCCTATTATCCGAAAGAACGGTAGCATTATCAATAGTGCGGTTGATAATTTCACTGTTGATTTAATTGGAGGAAGTATTGCATTTGAGCCGACAAACAGATTGCTTGAAACCGATATTTTAACTGCAACATTTACTTCTGTAAAAGCAGAAAGCAAAAAGTTGTACGATATTCAGCAGACCTTAATTGAAATTCAAACAAAGCTTGCTAAAGATAAAGGCTATTACGAAAGTCCAACAGAATTAAGAGTTGCTTATCCAATAGCCACTAATGGAGATTTTGCAGTTGTTGGAACAACAGATACCATGTGGGTTTGGGATAATGATACCACTGATTGGAAAGATACGCATAAAATAACAGACCTCACCAATTATTATGACAAGTCTGTAATTGATAATCTTCTTAGCCAAAAAGAACCAACTTTAAACGCAAAAGGAACAGATACTGTAGATGATAATTTTTACTATGGTGGTAGAAAACAATGGATTGATTTATTTGCGAAGGTCAGAAATACAATCTTAACTGGTATTGATTTAACTGCACAGGGAAAAGTTGAAGAAATTGACAATGTAATTATTGCTTTAGGAAAATTGCAAAGTCAGATAAATTCTAGCAATATTGCCGTTGAAGATTTATCAAATGGAAAAGTCGACAAAATTGACGGTAAAGGCTTATCCACAAATGATTTAACAAATGAACTTAAAACAAAATACGATAATTACAATACCACTAAAGAACCTACAATCACAACAAAAAAAACAGCATTTAATAAAAACTTTGGAACTGGCGAAAATGATGTAATGCGTGGAAACAAAACATTTACAGCAAGTGATGTGGGGGCTTATGGGAAATCAGAAACCTATAGTAAAACGGAACTTGCAAACAGCATTGTTTATACTCTCAACTATTCCAAAAACGGAAACGTGCACCAACTGACAGGAACAGGACTACCGACAAGCGGATATTACACCGCAAGATTTAAGGCAAATAACGGCTTTGTAAGCGGTGACACATTCGCTATCAACGGTGAAACTTATACCGCTGTAACTGCCAATTTAGAGCCTTTGGACACTGATTTTTTCAAAGGTGGTGCAACGGTGCCTGTTGAGGTTGATGTTGCAAGCAAACGCTTAAATTTTAAGTTGGGGGGCACTGGTGGAATAAATCAAACCTTGCCCCCGCAAATAAGAAATTTTAAAGCTGAGGCAGGAAACTCGAAAGTTGATTTAAGTTGGAATATTCCATCAGATACAACAGATTATGCAGGCTTGTTATTTGTACGAAAAGTTGGAAGTGCTCCAACAGGGGTTAATGATGGCACAAAGGTTGTAATAGATAGATACGCAACAAGCTACATAGATACAGGTTTGGCAAACGATACGACCTATTATTACAGAGCATTTCCGTTTAATTCTAAAAAGCAGTATCAAACAGAGCTGACAGGGGCTGTGGTGAGCGGAATGCCAAAGGCTGGTATATTAGCATCAAGTTTCCCTGTGGGAACTTTGGTAAGGACTCAAATAAACGGCGTAAACGATAATGCTATAGTTACAAATCAAGAAATACCCGAAAACTCTCCATTATATGATAGTAGTTGCAATGGGACGTGGCTATTAACAAAAGATATGTATATAAATCATCAGTGGAGCAGCAATAATGTCAACAAATATAC
>DATESJ010000210.1:0-3059 GCA_035270885.1 Sedimentibacter sp.
GTCTTATGGAATTAAACTTATCATTATATTCTTTAACTAAAGTTTGTCGTCTATCTGCATCTCTCCAAATCCAATCACGAAATTCATCCTTAATTGCCTGCTGTTTTTGCTGTGCCAAGGTAGTTGTATTTGTCAACCGAAAATTAGGTCAAAAGACCATTCAATTTTAGGTCACTTTCTTGTTAATAAATGTGCCTCTGAAAGTTGTACAAAGGCACAATCTTTTTAAATGATTAGTTTATCAAAATTCATTGATGCTCCACTTTCTCTTAATGTTTCTCTTAATCTGTAAGAATCACCTTCCATATTAACTAATATAGCTTTGTAGGTAAGCCTGTCTATCATTGCACTTGTAACTGTAGGATCACCGAAAACTTCAACCCAACGTTCAAATGTAAGATTTGATGTAATTATGGTAGATTTCCTTGCTGCCCTTAAAGATAAGTTGTTAAACAGCAAATCTGTACCTTCTCTGTCAAATGAAGTGTAACCCAATTCATCTGCAATAACGACGTCATACTTTTCAAATCGGTTTTCAAAATATCTTAAGGTCTTAGTGCTGTTACATTCCTTTAATGTGGTAACAAGTAACGGAACAGTTGTAAATAGCACTTTATATCCTGCCATGCAAGCCTTTAAACCTAATGCAATACTAACCATAGTTTTTCCGGTGCCGGGATTGCCTGTCATTATGATATTTTTTCCCTTTTCAATAAAATCAAGAGTAGCAAGTTCAGGTAATTTCTTCTGCATATCTACAGGAAGACAATCCATTTCAATATCTTCAAAATATTGTCTGTACGGTAAATGTGCATTTCTAATTCTACAATCGATAGAGCGTTTATCTTTTTCTTCCATCTCGTAAGTTAGTAGTTTATGAAGGAAATCTTCATAGTCAGTAGCTTCTTTCATTACCTCTTCAAAATGAGTACGAATTCCTTTAAGTTTCAATATTTTACAGTATTCAATTATCTCTTCATTCAATTTTATCTTCATCTTACACAGCCTCCTTTTTTAGCTTTCCTGATTGGAGTGCTGCAAGCTGATCATATTTAAACAATGTATTTCTTGATTTTTCTGTAAGGTGGTCCGTGCAAGAGATATCTTTGCAATTTTCTTTTTCTTGTCTGCTTTCACATATTACCTTAACTTTATCAGCACTCATGTCCATAGGTGACAGCCTTTCAAGCTCTTTAAGTGCTTCTGTTACCGCATGAATTCCTTTTTCATAGATAATTTCTAAAACTTGTAGAAAAGTTTTTGCATCTCTGGTATAATATTTTTTGTAGATGTTTTTAATTTGGGTGTCCGCTTGAAGCAGTGCTGTGCTTCCTTGAAGGGCACCTGGTTTTTTATGTAGAGTTCTAAGATAATGATATATATCAATAATCCAATCATGCACTTTAAAACTTCTCTCGTGTTTAGCTACAATGTTGTTGTCGTAGTAAACAATTATCTTGTCTGTAAACATCTTGACACTAACAATTTTACTAACTAATTTATCAGGTACTGAATAGTGATTTTGATTCACAAGTATGGTTGAATACTTATCAACACGGTATTCCGAATATATACAGCTTTCAAACTTAGGTAAATTAGGTAGCAGGTGTTTTTGCTCTTCTTTAAAAATTTCTATAGGGATCAAGCCATTTGAAGCAACCTTGTTGTTAAGTTTCATACATCCTGCTAAAAGAAATTGATTAGCTTCTGCAAGAGTTCCGAATTTGTCATTACCTGGATCACTAAATACTTTTCTCCTAACATATTCAACACTTCTTTCAACATGACCTTTTTCATTTCCTTTTGCAATATTCGTGAATCTAAAATTAAATCCATAATATATTGACAATTCAGTTAACGCCTTTGTTGGTTCTTTCTCAAGCAAACCTACAAATTTTTTGACTGCAACTCTCATGTTGTCATAAACCATCGTTTTGTAATTACCTTTACAGTGCGAGAAAAATTCGGCGTGCGACTGTTGAAATGAGGGTGTATCCTGTGCTTTAAAAAGCATTGCATATCGATATCCGCCTTTAGCAGGAGAAAATACTGCCATTTGATATGCTGCATATCCTGAACCTCCAATATCAAGTTTTACAGTGCCCCAGTCAAATTCACATATTTCTCCATAGTTGTATTCTTGACGTATAAATGCTTCTTTATGCCTGTCCTCAATTGATTTAACTAATCTCTTGATAGTCGAGTAACTAATATCAAATTCTTTCTTTTCCACCAAATATTCGTGAATGTCAATCTTTTTCATCTGTTGCTTTGACAGTCCATTGGCACGCCGCCATTCATTTAGCTTTATACATTCTTCAATAGCTTCTATTATTTCAGGTGTAACTTTACTTGGCTCACGATTATCTGAGTTGTATTTCGGTTTTTCAACTATTGCATGTATTAACTCCTTTGTATCTGCTTCTGGGTTATTAGCTAAAAGTTCTTGCTTCTTTTGTTCATACTCGGCAACATATTTATTAACGGTATCTTTGCTCATGTGAAGTTCACTGGCAATGCTGCGATTACTCATACCATTAATATGTTTAAGTATGATTCTTTGTTTTTGATTCAATTTAATCACTTTCCTTTCGTCCTCCCTTCAGTGTATACTGAAAGGATATCATATTTTACGGAGAAAGTGACCTAATTTTCAATGAGCGTTATCGGAAAATTGAGCCGCCGCTCTGTGAATCTCCAGTCGGGCTACGCCCTCCTTCCGATTCACAGAGCGGCATATTTCAAACTAAACATATTTTGATTAATGTGGTAAACTTTTTGACTGCCATACTTGTGATAAGTGGTAAACTAATTCACTGTCACAAATGGGAAACTATTTAGATGTCATTTAAATATATTAGTTTGATTTTCTATCTCATTTTAATTATACTGATATTGACCTAATTTTCGATGAGCCAGCTGACCTATTTTTAGATTAGCATAAACAAGAAGTAAAAAAGAAGATTATGGAGAACCGCTATACTATAGAACAATATAAAGAAATCCATAAATATGCTAAGGCACACCCTGAAGATAAAGCTTTCATTAATGAATATAAC